>USGP01000019.1 GCA_900554315.1 uncultured Mycoplasmatota bacterium | reverse complement strand
CAATATTTACATTAACAAGATTTGTCGGAATAATGATGTTAGTTGCTGAAGTTATTAATATATGTGAAAGTGTATATTTTTTACAACAAACAAAGTAAAAGAAGGGAGTTACAGCTCCCTTACTTTCATAAATTAATCACCTGATATAGTTTCATCTTGTTGATAGTTGAAAGTGATTGTAGCTGATTTAGTCAATGTTTCTGGAATAGTTGTTGCACTGTGATTCCATTCAACAGTAACCATGTAATTAGCAACTTCACCTGGTGCTAACTTACCTTGCTCTGCAGCAGTAGTTGTACCTTCACCAAAATATTCAACAGAATAAGTTACATCAGTTGGTTCTTGAGCATTAACTGTATCTAAGTTAGGATCTTCAGTTAAAATTGCTGGTACTGAACCTTTATTTTCAATAGTAACCACATAAGTAACTGCTGATCCTGGCATTGGTAAAGAAGCATTAAATGTTGCTGAAGTAGCATCAAATGTTGGGTTTTCTGGAGCAGTAAAATCTGCATTCATATTTTCTCCACCATTTTCACCTTGAGCAGTAATACCAGTAATTTCTACCTTCCAATTAGAAGTAATTTTTGAATTACCGTTAATTACTAAGTTTTGACTCAATAATGCATATGCAACTCCCATAAAAGCTACAATTGCTGCTAAAGCAATGATTACATTTCTCTTTTTCTTCTGCACTTAAATTCCCTCCTATCTTAAAATAAGAGTAACACAACAATGTTCTTTTGTAAATATAAAATCGACAAAAAACGACAAGTATTATCTTTGTCGTTTTAAAATATATTGTGTTGGTGTTTCTTCTAAAAATACAAAACTTCTAGTATATTCAGCAAGTTCTGGATGAAAACCAAATCTTTTATTTTCACCATTAGAAATCAACGTTTGATGATATGATGGAAACAAAGAGCTATCAAATGACAACTCTAAAGCATCACCCATTCCTTGTAAAATACTTTGTTCCTTAGAATCAACAAAAAACCTATCATTCATAGGAAAATAAGAAAAAGAAAGCAAATCACTATCATAAGATAATTCATGTTCCAAAACACTTAAAGTACCTTTTCCAGAAATAGTATAATCAACTTCTTCAATAAAAGGAGCATGACTATACTTTTTCAAAGTCTCTGAAAAACTCCTAGCAACAATACTAGCAACACATCGCTTATCTTCTGCTTGCAATACGTCTATAGACACCTCACTAGGATTATAAGAAACAGTTCTAAAAGAATCAATAGAACGTCCCAAACAATTAGATAAGACTTCCTTAGCCTTATCTAAAGGTTGCGGTTGCAATAAAAACTGAATTTGAAAATCACTTGTAGAATCTCCATAAAGAGAAAACAAAATATCTTGAATTTGTTCTCTGTCATAACGTAAATAAGACTTTGCTTCTGTCAATAATTTTGCTTGTTCCAAATAGCCTTTTCTCAGCCCTAATAAAATATCTCTTAATTGATAATACTTCTCTTTTTCCAACAAACTTCCCACCTTTGTAACAAAAGAAAAGAATTAAATAGTCATTAATTCTTGTTCTTTTACTTTTAGCATTTCTTCAATCTTTTTATTATATGATTGTACCAAATCTTGAACTTCTTTTTCCATACTCTTTTCAATATCTTCAGGTAAATCTTCTTTCTCAATCATTTCTAAAGCCTCATGACGATTGTTCCTAACAGATACTTTAGCATCTTCTGCAATAGCTTTTACTTGCTTTGTTAATTCCTTACGTCTTTCTTCTGTAAGAGCTGGAACAATAATACGAATAGTCTCTCCATCATTATTTGGAGTATAACCTAAATTAGCTGCTAAAATAGCCTTTTCAATAGCACCTAAGCAACTTCTATCAAATGGTTTAATCAACAACTGTGTTGCCTCAGGTACAGATATTGTAGCAAGTTGTTTTAATGGAGTCATACTGCCATAATATTCAACATTAACTCCATCTAAACTAGAAGGATTAGCACGACCTGCTCTAACAGAAGCAAATCTCTTCTCTAAACTTTCCAGAGTATGTTCCATATCTTCTTTCGTTAATTTGATAATATCACTATCCATTTTTTTCATCTCTCCTTGTAATAATTATAATATAAACTAAAAGGAAAGAAAAGAAAAATATAAAAAAAGAATACCCAAAAGGTATTCTAAATATATTGTGAAATCATATCACTATACCTTATTTCCAACTTCTCTGCACTATCTTTATCAATAGTTGCATTCTCTGTAATCACATAATCTACTTGATCAACAATCTTTCCATCAGAAATAATATAAACAATAGGTAAAGTACTATCTTTATCATAATCCAACAATTTAATTAATTTTTTATACTTCTTACTCTTTTTATTTTTTACATGTTCTGGATTAAAATAGTAAACCTTACTAATTTTTTCTTTTTTCAAAGCTTTATTTAACACTTTTGCCCCAAAAGTAGACCATTCACAATCAGAATCCCCCAAAAACAAAACACTAGATTTCTTTTGAAACAATTCCAATACATCATCAACACTGGCATATTGAAATGGATTATCATCACTGATAGAATATTCCTTTGCAAACTTCTCTGCATCAGTCAACTCGTCTGTTTTCTTAACAGAACATCCACAAAATAAAATACAACTTACGATAATGAGAATTACTACTTTTTTCATAATAACACCTACTAAACTATGCTCCTTGGATTTGACTCATAACTTCGTCAGCGAAATTTTCTTCCTTCTTTTCAATTCCTTCTCCAACAGCATAACGAGTCATAGAAACAATCTCTCCACCGTTAGATTTAACATAATTTAATACATTAGTGTTTGAATCTTTAATAAATGCTTGTTCTTCAAGACAAATCTCTTTATAGAACTTATTAAGTCTTCCAGTAACCATTTTTTCTGCAATATCAGCTGGTTTTCCTTCACCCATAACTTGTTCTTTAATAACATGAGATTCTCTTTCAACTAATTCAGCTGGAACTTCATCACGTCTAATAGCTGTTGGGTTCATAGCAGCAACATGCATAGCTACATCTCTAGCAACTTCTTCACTTGTTCCATCTAAAACTACAACAGCAGTAATTTTTCCACCCATATGAGAATAAATACCAAATACTTGGCTATCAGTCTTCTCAATTCTTTCAAATCTTCTAAAACTAATTTTTTCTCCAATCTTAGCAACAAAATTAACGATTGCTTCACTAATAGTTTCACTACCACCTTCGATAGTCAATTGATTAGCTTCATCCATAGTTTTAACATCATTATGTAATAAAGTTTTCATAATGTTATCAACTAATTCCTTAAAGTTTTCATTTTGAGCAACAAAGTCAGTCTCACAATTAACCTCTAATACAACTGCAGTATTTCCTTCAGTATTTGCTACTGTTAAACCTTCAGCAGCAACTCTACTTTCTTTCTTAGCTGCTTTACTAATACCTTTTTCTCTTAACCAGTCAATTGCTTTTTCCATATCTCCACTAGTAGCTTCTAATGCTTTTTTACAATCAAGCATTCCAGCTCCAGTTCTCTCTCTTAATTCTTTAACATCACTTGCTTTAATCATTTTAATCCTCCTCTATATTTTATACAATAAAAGGGTGAATAACCATCCACCCTCCTTTACTTATAGTCTATCACAATTATTTAGATAATGCTTCAACTAATTCAGCTTTTTTCATTGTAGAATATCCCTTTACACCAGCTTCTTTAGCTTTTGCTTTTAAATCAGCTAATGTCATAGAAGAATAATCAACTACTTCTTCTTTCGTTTCTTTTACTTCTTCTTTAACTTCTACTTTTTCTTCTTTCTTAGTTTCTTTTTTTACTTCAGCTTTTTCTTCTTTAACAGCTTCTTTTTTAGCAGTTCTCTTTTCAGCCTTAGCTTTATCATCTTCATTAACATAATCAATTACTTCATTACCATTAACCTCAGCAATTGCATTAGTTAATACACCAAGTAATAATTTAACAGCACGAACTGCATCATCATTACCAGGAATAACATAATCAACTAAATCAGGATCACAGTTAGTATCTACGATACCAAATACAGGGATTCCTAAAATACGAGCTTCTTTAATTGCATTTTCTTCTTTACGAGGATCAACAATTACCAATGCTTGAGGTAATCTCTTCATTTCACGAATACCTCTCAAGTTTTTATCTAACTTAGCATATTCTTTTTTGATTTGGATAACTTCTTTCTTTGGTAATAAATCAAAAGTACCATCAGCTTCCATTTTATCAATATCGTCCATTCTCTTAATTCTTGAACGAATAGTCTTAAAGTTAGTTAAAGTACCACCTAACCATCTTTCATTAACGAAATACATGTTAGTTCTAACAGCACATTCTTCAGCAGCTTCTTGAGCTTGTTTCTTAGTTCCTACAAATAAAACTTTTCCACCAGCTTCAGCAATTGCTTTCATTGCTTCGTATGCTTCCTCTAACTTTTTAACTGTCTTTTGTAAATCGATAATATAAATATCATCTCTTGTAGTATAGATGAATTCCTTCATCTTAGGATTCCATCTTCTTCTTTGATGTCCAAAATGAACACCAGCTTCTAATAAATAATTCATTGATACTATAGCCATAAATATAATTCTCCTTTTCGTTTTTTCTTCTATTAGTTTCTAATATTCATCACCCTAAGGCACTAGACAAATAAATTCACTAATATGTTTATTTTTATTACTTAGATAAAGCTTCAACTAATTCAGCTTTTTTCATTGTAGAATATCCTTCTACTTTAGCTTTTTTAGCAGCTTCTTTTAATTCAGCAACTGTCATTTTAGAATAATCAACTGCTTCAGTTTTTTCTTCTTTTACTTCTTCTTTCTTAGCTGTTTCTTTCTTTGTAGCCTCTTTCTTTTCTTCCTTACCAGCTGCAATAGTTACTTCATGACCAATAACTTCTTCTGCACGAGTAACTTTTCCTTCTTTACCAGCACGAGCGATTTTAACGAATTCACTGAACATTTTTGGATCGTTAATAGCAATCTCAGATAACATTTTACGGTTAACTTCAACACCAGCTTTTGTTAATCCTTCAATAAATCTTGAATAACTAATATCGTTTTGACGACAAGCAGCATTGATTCTAGTAATCCATAATTTTCTAAAATCTCTCTTCTTTTGTCTTCTATCTCTGAATGCATATTGTCCAGAATTCATTAATTGTTCTTTTGCTGTTTTATAAAGTCTATGTTTACTTCCAAAGTAACCCTTAGCTTGTTTTAATATTTTCTTATGACGAGCTTTTGTAACTGCTCCATTCTTTACTCTTGCCATATTTCTTCCTCCTTCAAATTATTACGTCTTACATGATTAGATTAAATTTTTTAATCTGTTGTGATCTGCTTTACTTAAGTTAGATCCTTTTCTATTCTTTCTATTAGCACTTGTTGGTTTATCTCCAGTATTGTGACGACTTCCTGGACGACCAATTTTAAAATCATTTTTACGTTTGTTTACAACCTTTGCTGTTCCTTTATGTGTTTTAATTTTTGGCATAACTATTCCTCCTACTATTTATTTTTCTTTGGAACCAATAACATAGTCATGGTTCTGCCGTCTAACTTGGGACTTTGCTCTATATCCGCAATTTCTGTAACTCGAGATGCAAATTGCTCTAAAACCTGTTTACCTAATTCCGTATGAGCCATCTGACGTCCTTTAAAACGAACAGATAGTTTAATACGATCACCTTTTTCCAAATATTTAGTTGCATTTCTAAGTTTTGTTTCGAAATCTCCAACATCGATAACAGGTGATAAACGATACTCTTTTAACTCAGACATATTAGCCTTTTGCCTTTTTAATGCTTCCTTTTCCTTTTTACGTTTTTCATAACGATACTTATTATAATCCATTACTTTACATACTGGTGGATTAGCATTAGGACTCATTAAAACTAAATCCAAATTAGCATAACTTGCCAAAGTTAAAGCATCTTGAATAGATTTAACTCCAACTTGTTCTCCATTTGGACCAATTACTAATACTTCACGAGCTTTAATCTGATCGTTAATAGGTTGATTCCCCTTATTATTTGCGATAATTAACACCTCCATTATTACAAGAAAAAGAAAAGTGGATATAACCGTTATATCCACTTACCATACGTAACAAAAAAAACTTTGTTTCTTAGGCTTTCGACCCATCGCTAGTTGCAATCAGGTGGATATAAATCGCTTTCCTTTTTTCTCGACTAGTAATATTTTATGCTATTAACGTTGATTTGTCAACATTTTTTTTGCATTAATAAACTTTTTCATCTGAAACTTCAAATAAGGCAAATAAATTGCTGCTTGTTCCACAATAAAGTTTAACATATAATTCAACTCTTCCCCTTACATAAACTATAAAAGAAACTTCCTCCATAGCTGCGCATATTATACTACAAAAAAGAAAAAAAGTCAATTTAACATTATTTTCTCTTAAATTTAAAATGATGTTGAACATACTGAGAACGTACATCTTTAGTATGTTGTTCAAGTTCTGATTCTGTCATAGAAAATAAATTTTCTACATTTTCTTCTCCCATTAAAGAACAAGCATAAATCATAGACACATGATGAATAGGTTTCTTGGCTTCTGTAATAGGTCTTTTTTCTAAATAATCGAAGAAAGAAGCATCCTCACCTATTTGGTTAGAATAAGAACGAATAGAGTTCATAATTTCTAATAATCTACGACCATTATTTTTCGTTAATCTAGAAATAATAACTCTCCCATTTCTATCTGGAACATATTGTTCACAACTATCTAAAGGTAAAAAAGGATATTCTAAATCCAAAGAATCATAGAAAAAATCCAACATCCGAATAATATCATAACCATCTAATCTAGCTTTAACCCTATCTTGAAAACTAGGATTTTTTAATTCTTTACTAGCAATCTGATAAGGTAATACTTTTTTTAAAGCATCTCTTGCTCCATCTTTTCTAGTAGCAATATTATAAGTACGCGTATAAGAAAAATTCAAATCTTGTAAACAACACAATAAATCCAACGTATTAGGAATAACAAAACCATCTATACCAGCTTGGTCTTGTGTCTTTAACATGGCATATAAAAGCCGATTAGTAGAAGAAAAAGCACCAGCCTTAGAATGTTCACCAACAACAGCAACAGCTTCATCAATCTCCTCATAACTTAAATTTCTAGCAGGCTTCTTAAAACCTGGCTCAATAAAAGTTTCTTTATCACTATCATAATAAACTGTTAACATACCAATATACTGTAAAGGTAAAAACTTTAAATGATAATCCCGTCTTTTAGATTGATTTTCTCTCATCATCTTTAAAAATTCACGATAACTAACATCATTAAAATAAGCATCCATTTTAATCTTCTCATCTGAAAATATATATTTTGAATATAAATATTGTCTACGAGTAATTCCGTTCATGAATAAGTCCCCTAACAAAAAGCATTAAACGAGCTTATTATAATAAAAAAGTTTAAAAATTGCAAATAAACAAAAAAGAAAGCCTAAACTTTCTTCTTTCTAGCTGCATCCATAAAAGCATAAATAATCTTTTTAGAATTCTCATCAAAGAAATAACTGATTTCTGGATGCCACTGCACACCAATATTAAAAACATCACCGGGATACTCTAAAGCCTCTATCAAACCATCTTCACTAACAGCAACTGTTTGATAGACATGATTTTTCGTACCATGATAATTATGAAAACTATTTACGCAAATCTCATCTTTTCCCAATATCTGATATAAAAAACTATCTTTATCAATAATAACCTTATGAGAAAGAGAAAAATCATCTGTTCCTTGATGATGGTTAAAGCCTTCATTTTTTTCTAATCGAACATCTTCTTGATAGCAACTCATCATTTGCATACCCAAACATACAGCTAAAACTGGTATCTTTTTTAAAATAGCATATTCCAATAAATATCGGTCATAAGGAGTCATCTTAATTCCTCCCGGGAAAAAAATACCATCACAAGCATCTAAATTTTTATGAATACAATTTTTTTCTTCTTCAGTTAATTCTGGGAACTCATTTCCTCTAGTATTCATATAATCTAAGTTCTGTACAGGAGCAAAAGGGAAAACATAACCTCCCGCATCCTGTAAAACTCTTCTAACTCTCTCTTCTAAATACAAAATAGGTCTACCATCAGCTAGAGCCTGATAACGTAAAGGCACTCCGATTACTGGCCTCATGAGAATCACCTCAATAAATTAGAAATCAATCTTCTCTTCTACATAAGAAACTACTTCATCAACTGGTAAAACAATTTGTTCCATTGTATCACGATCTCTTAAAGTAACTGTACCATGATTTAAAGTTTCATCATCAACTGTAATAACAAAAGGTGTACCAACTGCATCACATCTTCTATAACGTTTACCAATAGAAGCTGTCTCATCATAACTTGTCATAAAGTGTTTAGATAATTCCGCATAAACTTCTCTTGCCTTGTCACCATGATACTTTTTATTTAAAGGTAATACTGCTACTTTATAAGGAGCAAGTGCAGGATGAAAATGCATTACTTCACGAGTATCCCCATTTTCTAATGTTTCTTCATCATAAGCTTCACATAAAAATGCAAGAATAACACGATCAAGACCTAAAGCAGGTTCAATACAATAAGGAATAAACTTCTCATTTGTTTCAGGATCTACACATTGAAAATCCTCTCCACTACCTTTCATATGATTTGTTAAATCATGATCCGTACGATTCGCAATTCCCCATAACTCATCAAAACCAAAAGGATATAAATATTCGATATCTGTAGTAGCTTTACTATAATGAGCTAGTTCTTCTTTCTTTTGATCATAAAAATGTAAATGTTCTTCTTTCATACCTAAAGAAAGTAAAAATTTCATACAATATTCTTTCCAATAAGTAAACCATTCTTCATCTTCTCCAGGTTTACAGAAAAATTCTAACTCCATCTGTTCAAATTCACGAGTACGGAAAATGAAGTTACCAGGAGTAATCTCATTACGAAAACTTTTACCAGTTTGTCCAATACCAAAAGGGAGTTTTGCTCGCATACTTCTCTGCACATTTAAGAAGTTTACAAACATACCTTGAGCAGTTTCAGGTCTTAAATAAATGGTACTCTTTTTATCTTCAGTAACTCCTTGAAAAGTTTTAAACATAATATTAAAGTCACGAATTTCAGTAAAATTTTCTTTACCACAATTAGGACATTTAATATGATTTTCTTTAATAAAACTTTCTAATTGCTCATGACTCCATCCATCAGCATGCTCACTACTACCATGTTCAGATAAATACTGATTTACTATTTTATCAGCACGAAAACGCTCTTTACAATCTTTACAATCCATCAAAGGATCTGTTGCCATATTAACATGTCCAGAAACTTCCCAAGTTTTAGGATTCATCAAGATTGCAGATTGAATACCATAATTGTATGGGCTCTCTTGAATAAACTTACGCCACCATGCATGACGGATATTTTCCTTTAGCTCAACACCCAATGGACCATAATCCCAAGTATTTGCAAGTCCTCCATATATTTCACTACCTTGAAATATAAATCCATATTGTTTACAATAATTCACCAATTTTTCCATCGTTAATTTTTCCATTTATTTCATCTCCTCTATCAATTTTATTACATTTTCTCTTTCACTTTCTATTATCATATACCCAGCAGGAGCATCCTCAATAAAACCTTCTTGATACAAATGGTATAACTCCTTAATAATAGGCGTATAAAAATAATCATAATTATATAAAATAATTGGTTTTGGCATCTTACTATTTTTATTTTCTTCTATAGCCATAAATAGTTCACTATATGTCCCTATTCCTCCAGGTAAAAATAATAAACAATCACTATTCTCATATAAAACTTGACTTCTTGTCATTGTATTTTCAGTAACAATACTTAATTTTGTATCAAGTTCTTTTAAAGAATCTTGAAATAATAAATCACTAACGGCAATTACTTCTTTCGAATTATTTTTAAATTCATCATAAGCAATTGCCATAATCCCTCGGTGATATCCCCCAAATACCAAACTAATATTAGGTATCTTTGAAATACTCTCTAAAAGTATTTTACTTTCATTCTTATAAGAATCAGAAACCTCTTCCTTAGAAGTACCTGCTACAAATAATCTAATAAATATCACCACCTTAAATAAAAAAACTTCTAGAATAATGTAAGGACGAGTATTCCCGCGGTTCCACCTTACTTATTCTAGAAGAATCAGCTTATTTTTATACTGCTCGCGGCTTTCCACACCGGTCATCACACTTATTACTAATAATATACAAAAGGATTTTTTTTGTGTCAAGATATATTACCAAATTAAATATTTATATTTCATAATAGAAACTTTAGAATTAGAATATTTCTTAATCTTACCTTTTTTTACATATGTAACAATAGAGTCTAAAAATTCTACAAGTTGTAAAATAACATATAAGAATAAAATACCAATAAACATAATAGAAAGATCTTTAACTCTCATCATCAAAACAAATAAAACAGACAAGGCAATAATAGATAATACACCACCTACAAGATTAAGAACAAATAAATTCTTTTCATATTTTACTTCAACCATATAATTTCCCCCTTCAAATTGCGCATATTATATCATAAAACATAAAAAAAATCAAGTATCCACTAAGATCCTTGATTTAATTTATTAATCTGTCGAACAAAATCTTTACTCTTTAAATAAATTCCCGTATATCGATCATAATAATCATCTAAAAATTGATTAATTTCTAAAACAACAGAATCACTAACTGATAATTTAGAAATACTCTTAATGTTAACATAGTAAAACATACGAATCAATTTAATCATTTTATCAGATACTAAAGGCTCATTATGATAACAATTACGACATAAATAACCACCTGCAGTAGAATCAACCGTCACAATCTGCTTATCACTACCACAGATACTACAACAATCAATACTAGGACGAACCCCTAAATAATCCAAATATTTTAATTCCAAAATTTCTGTTAAAACAATAGGAGAAAGTCCTTCTTCCATTTTTTGTAGTGTTTGAACTAGCAACTCCAAGATACTAGAATCATCATTCTCTCTAACTACTTGCAAAGTCAATTCTAAAAGAAAAGAAGCATAACTAACCTTTTCTAAATCTGTAAGCAATTTAGCATAAGAATCGATAACATCTACTGCTGTTAAAGTAGAAAGGCCATGCTCTTTATAATAAATATGAAATTTACCATAAAGAAGCTTCCTACTAACTCCACGTAACTTACTTTTCATATTCCTACAACCCTTAGATAAAATCCCAATAAGTCCATATTCTTTAGTAAATACATTTAAAATTTTACTAGATTCACTATAATTGGTTTCACTTAAAACAATACCTTCCACACAATCAATTTTCAAAAACCATCACTTCTTCTTTACAATTGCTTGATATAAACGATAATATTTGATTTCTCCCGTCTTTTTAAACAATTCCCATAAAATATCTTGCATTAAAATCACCTCTATATTTCTATAGTGGTGATTTTGTTTTTATTTTATACAAAAATTACTCATCTTCTTCTTTTAAACCTAATTCTAAGAAGTATTTTTCCTCATCTCTCCAATTTTTTAAAGTTTTAACATAAGTCTCTAAAAAAACTTTTTTACCAAGGAAAGCTTCCATATCATGGCGAGCACGACTTCCAATTTCTTTTAACATAGAACCACCCTTACCAATGATAATCTTTTTAATATTTTCACGATCAACCACAATCAAAACTTGAATATGAACAACCTTTTCATCTTCTTCATAATTTTCAACATAACAAGTAACACTATGAGGAATCTCTTGCCTTGTTAATTCTAAAACCTTCTCACGAACAAATTCTGCCATAATAAATCTAGTAGACACATTTGTCAAATCTTCATCAGAATATATTTTATCCATCTCTGGTAAATATTTCTTTATAGAAGAAACTAACTGATCCAAATTATTCTTTTTCTTAGCTGAAATAGGAATAATCTCTGCAAATGAATATTTATCCTTTAATTCATTAATTTTTTCTAATAGAACACTTTTATCCTTAAATTGGTCAACTTTATTTAACAATAAGAAAATAGGTACATCATGATCTTTTATTTTATCTAAAATGAATTCATCACCACGACCGAATCCTTTATAAATATCCACTAAAAATAAAATAACATCCACACCATCTGTATTATTATAAGCCTTTTTATTCATCAAATTACCAAGTTTATGTGTAGGTTTATGAATACCAGGTGTATCAATAAAAATAATTTGGGAATCGAGATCATGATAAATTCCTTGAATAACATTACGAGTCGTACCACTAACATTAGAAGTAATTGCTAATTTCATACCAAGTAAACTATTAAGTAAAGTACTCTTACCAACGTTAGGCCTTCCAACTAAACTAACAAAACCACATTTCATTTTAAATCATCCTCTCCAAATGGGTATGGACATAATTCTTCAACAGTATGTTCTACCATATCACCTTGAATAGAATAACAATATACTTTGGCATCTTTAGAATATATTTCAGATATCATTTGACGACACACAAAGCATGGCATTCCAACTTTTCCACCTGATACCATAACATGAAGCTCTAAAAAATCTTCTTTTTTTACACCAGCTGTAATGGCATTAAAAATAGCTGCTCTTTCTGCACAAGTACCTGCTCTAGTACTAGCATCTTCCACATTAACACCGAAAAATTGTCTGCCATCCTTAGTAACAACACAAGCAGATACTGGAAAATGAGAAATAGGAACATAACTATTTTGATGTAATTCTAATAACTTCTCTATCATAATAATACCTCCACAAATTCAATCACTTCAGGAACAAAAATAATAAGACCAATAATAGCAGAAATAATAGCCATCATAAGCACTCCAGCACTTGCCGTATCTTTCGCAAGTTTAGCTAACGGATGAATTTCAGGCGAAGCCAAATCCACTACATATTCAATAGCAGTATTAAAAAACTCTGCCATCAAAACAAGCCCAATTAAAACCAAACATACTAACCATTCAACATAGCTAATTTGAAAAACAAATCCAAAAATAACAACCAAAACAGCAATAACAGTATGTATTTTTAAATTTTGTTCTCCCTTATAGGCCTCCACAATACCACAAAAAGCATAACGAAAGCTATCTACCAATCTCTTTCTATCCAATAATACTCTTTTTTTCTTATCGTTCGATTTTGCAGTCATGTAATACCTCCTCTTGTTTAGCAAACATAACTTTTTCTTCCTCTTCTGTCTGATGATCATAACCAAGTAAATGATAAAAACCATGAACAGCTAAAAAAGAAAGTTCTCTAAGTAATGAATGGCCATACTCTTCTGCCTGAGAAATTGCTTTATCAATAGAAATATAAATATCACCCAATATTCTTTCACCATCAGGTTCTACCATATCCTTTTCATCTTCTAATGCAAAAGTAATTACATCTGTTTCCCTATCAATATTTCTATAATCACGATTTAATTCATGAATATATGAATTATCTACAATAATAACATTAAAAATAACATGATCTAAATGTTCTTTTTTAATAGCATACTCCAAAACTTTTTTTACAGTTTCTAATTCAGGTATATCCTTATCTGTCTGATTAAAAATTTCTAACTCGTTCACATTATCACCTCTACAACAACGTAATTAAACCAATTAATAAGACAATGGCTATTATATTTAAAAATAACTCACTTTTCAATACATCCGGCAGTTTTTTACCAACTTTTGCAATCACATAATAACATAAGAATCCTAAACTACCACCTAATAAGTTCAATATAATATCATCAATATCAAAAACTCTACCAATCACCATTTGAACAACTTCAATAGAACAAGAAGCAATGAATGTCAAAATAAGAGGTAACCAAACTTTCTCACATTTTAAATAATAACTAACAAAAAATCCGAATGGTAAAAATAATAACATATTTCCAACAACATTTTTAATAAACAATCGACTTCCAAAATCATAACGAAAAATCTCCCTAAAAGGAATAAAATTATTACTAGACCAACTGACAGTATCTTGAAAAGTTACCACTTGGAACAAACATAAAACATATAGAATAAAACAAAGTAATAATAAATCTTGATATAATACAAATTTGGCATGATTTTTCCAAAGATAAGCAATACGAAAAGAAACAATAATAATAGTGGAAATTAAAACCATAGGCCATGTAAAATTAACAACCCCTTGAATCGTAGAAGAAAGTGGTCCAAACATTTTTACTCCTCCTTCTCATTCTCTTCCGTAATATCAATATCTTCAATACTCACAAAATCTGTAATATCTTCTTTGACTCGAAAGAACACTTCTATTATTATTTTACTATCTTTTTCATACTTTTTCAAAATTTTTTTTGAAAGAACCACATCTTCCTTAGAAAGCTTCTGTAATAACTTTTCCTCTGCTAAGCCAAAAGCAAAAGAATCAACATTCTCTAAAGTATAAACTTGATCCTTCTCTTTCGTCTCATAATAAGTAGAAAACATAAAACGAATAGGTAAAAGACGAGATTGTAAAATAGAAGTGCTTTTTTTCTGATAAGTATCATAATGAGAAAGCAAATGAAAAGTATGATTCAAAAATTGAATTTCAAATTGCCTCTTCATCTTTCCTGTAACTTTTTCTTCATGATAATGTTTTGGAATAGATAAACTTACTTGATACCACACTTCTCCATATATCTTTCCTCTAGCACATCGTTTACTTACAATATCTTCTTTATTATAAATAAGTCCACTAACAACAACATCACCTTTTTTAACATAATCTAATCGTTTTTTAACTACTTCTCCTTCCTCAGCTTGAATATCTAATATCATAGCATCTTTTCCTGCTACAATACTTCTAGGCCGACATACCTTTTCTTTCTTATTCTTTTTTCTCTCCTCCACTTTAACAATATATTTAGTACCAACTTCCTCAATCTCCAACCATTCCAACTTATCAGTTTCTTTTTCCAAGATTTTCTCTACAATTTCTTCCTTTTCTTGATAACTAACTTTAAAATGAAACTTCTCAATACCATATTCTTTTAAATCACGATAAATAATAGAGCGAATTTCAGAATTAGAATGAACAACATCGATAGAAAAAATAATATGACTAAAGACAAAAATAAGAAATAGAAAAAATAGAAAACCAATAAAAAAAACAAAATACTTATAAAATAAATATTGAATCTTTAAAAAACCATAACGATCTAAAACTGTGATTTTATAACTAGTTTTAATATCCATAATTTTTTGATAATCATCTTTAGAAACAACCAAGATAAGTCCATTAGAGGTATTTTCTCTATCATAAATAGCTATATGCATTTGAATAAGCATAAACAAAAAATAAGAAGTGTTTTTTCCTTGAATAAGAATACGGTAACAATTATTCATAAAACACCTCTACACCTAAAACTCTACCATGAATTAAAACTTCATCATCTAATAATTTTTGTAAAGTAAACGCTTCTCCTTTTACTACAATTCTTCCATAATCCGTTAAAAAAGAAACTCTTGTCTCTTCCAAAGATAAAACCTTAGAAAAATTAACAGCTAAGAATTGATTTTGAAATAAAATAAGTCGAAATTCTTTATCTATAATATAATCTTTTAATTTAGTAAGCATATAACCACCTAATAAAAGATATGAAAAAAAAAGACTAAATAGTCTTTTATTGTAATTTAGATTTAATTAGTTCACTAACGTGTTTCATATCAGCCCTACCTTTTAATTTAGGTTGAACCTCTTTCATAATCTTACCCATATCTCTTGGACCTTCAGGATTTACTAATTGAAATGCTTCATCAATAATAGATAAAACTTCATCTTCTGATAATTGCTCTGGTAAATAACTTTTTAAAATATCAATCTCTGCTTGCGTCTTTTCAATTAAGTCTTCTCTACCACCTTTTTCAAATTCGGCAATAGAATCTTTTCTTTGCTTAATTCCACGATTAACAACTTCAATTAATAAATCATCATTAATTTCACGTTTTTTATCAATATGCTCTTTATCAAGGTCTCCCTTAATCATACGAATGGTAGTCAAACGATCCTTGTCTTTTGCTTTCATTGCTTCTATCATATCTTGTTTTAATTTTTCTACCATAATCTCATCTCCTTATTCATATTATACAAAACAATATTAAATTATTCAAATAATTATCGATGAACATATTTAGAAACTAACTGATAAGCTTTACCAGCTTGTCTAGGATCATTATCATTCCAAGCATGATCAATAGAAGAAGCCAGTTCCATAAAGCTACCAGCCCCAACTCTTTGATCAAAATTATTTCTAATAGCTAATAAATCACCTGAAATTCTGTTTTCTTTTAACAAAGGATAAAATTCCGGATGAGAATACAAAGGATAAATCCCAGGTGTAATACGCTGATATCCAAATCCTAATTTATTTGCCTTTCGCCCTTGTAAACGACTCAAAACTAATCTCATAGATGGATCTTCAATATTATATTCACCAAAAGATAAAATATGGTTCATAATTTCAGCTGTCTGTAAGGTATTAAAACTCTCCTCTAAAAGCTCTGCTTCTGTATAATCAACAGAACCAATTGCTGAAATAGATATTCCATTACGAAAAACTGGCAAAGAATTTCTCTTACAAATAGGATAGAAAGCCGAATTAACACAATGGTTAACTTCATGGACTAACTCTTCAAAAAAATCACCATATATTTCATCTGGACTATATAAATGATGAATATCTCTTTGAATAAAATATTTATTATCACGCGGCAAAATACTAACAGCACAATAAGCAAGTGTTTGACTGTGATTTTCAAAATCTTTTTGAGCAGGTGTATGGTCATCAATAAAACCAGCATTACTAAAAGCTTTATAAATAGCATCAATATGTTCAAACCCATAATAAGATACCATTCCTGCAAAAATTACATATTGTTCTGGAATAAAATCATTAGGTTTCGTCTTTTTCTTAGCAATATCATCAACAAAAGTTTTAGAATAACGAAGCAAGTTATTAACCGCCTCATCAGAATAAAACATAAAAAACTCCCCCTTTAAACTTCAACACATTATACCACAAAAGAAAGAAAATGTAAACCTCAAAATAAAACAGCATAAAAAAGAGACCTTAGTCTCTAGTTTTTTGATAAACTTTTCCAAACTCATTAGAGTTTTGAACCTCAACTGGCTGATCATTAACATAAACAAAAGTTTCAAATTCGAAACTATCATTTTTATCATAATCATAATCCAAAACAGTATAACCATCAATAGAAGAAATCTGTTTAGTACCATCATAACCAGACAAAATATTAACATTACGATTAATATCAACTAAAACATGTTCTCCTGTATCATAGTAACCATCACTATGTTCTTCACTCTCTACACTCACACTAGGAACTCCAATTTCTCCATCATTAGCAACTGTAACTGGAACAACATTTTGATAAACAATTGTTTCAAACTCAAAGGAATCAGTTTTATCATAATCGTAATCAATTACTTTATAACCAGGAATACTTTCCACTTCTTTCATTTCATTTTTACCAAAGAACGGATTAAATCCTCTGTGAATAACAACCATCATATCTTCCCCAACATCATAAGTGTTAGTAGAATCTTTCTCATCAACCTTCTCAACCGGTTCACCAAATTGATTAATATCATCTACTCTAACAGCTTGATTATTAACATAAGTAACATTTTCAAATTCAAAAGCATCTGTCTTATCATAATCATAATCTAAAACAGAATAACCAGCTGGAGCAGACAAATGAAATACCTGATCATTTTTACCAATTAATATATTAAAACTTCGATCAATATCAACCAAAACATGCTCTCCAGTCTCATAAATATCATCTTGTTCTTCTACATTTTCTACTGGTATTCCTATATTATTAGGATTTTTAACAGTAACTGGTACTACATTTTCATATACATAATCATTATATTCAAAAACATCTGTCTTATCATAATCATAATCTGTAATAGCATACCCTTCTGGAGCAATCAAACCATACAAACCATTTTTCCCTGCCAACATATTAAAAGAACGATCTACTTCAATTAACTGATGCTCACCAGCGGCATATTCAGTAGGTGTATATCCTTCATCATTGTTCTGACTACTACACCCTGCTAATGGTAGAATTTGAAAAGCCAAAACTCCCGACAATAATGTTCTCACAAATTTTTTAGATACTTTAATCATAATATTCTCCTCCTAATTCATATAGAAAAAAAAGAGACCTTAGTCTCTATTATCTTTACGATTTCTTTTCTTTGAATTTTTAATTCCTTCTTTTTTAGCTGCTCTTCTTGCTACTCCTGGTTTAATATAAGATTCACGTTTCTTGCACTCTGAAGGGACACCGTCTCTAGCCACTTTTTGTTTGAATTTTCTTAGTGCTAAATCCAAATTACCATTTTTTACTGTTACTTGTGTTGCCATCATTATCCCTCCCTTCGCTTTAACTACAATGAATTATACCAAACCTTTCCTTATATTTCAACATTTTTTGTGAACTTTTTTTGAAAAAAAGCCAATTTCTACAACAAATTACCTAAAAATATTCCAATTTGATAAAGAAGTACCATTCCAATACCAATGACAAAAGACAGTAAAAGTTCTTTTAGAAAGTTTTTTATTTTAGAGGACATAAATTTCCTTCAGCCACTCTTCGAATAGCACTTCCAAAACTTCTTCCAGCATCCATCAATAACTCAATCACATTAGTAAAAGCATTAATAACTGTCCCAGATATACTATCACCACCAATAATAGAGTCCAATTCATCTAAGTTAACTGTTTTCATTTTTGACAAGGATTTGGGCTTGTTATTCCTTCAAATACTCCTGCCAAAAACACGATAACAGCAGCAATTCCAATAACAACCCATCCTGATACACCTCCTCTCACTTGATCTAATTCTAAATCTGTAACAACCTGCATTTATCCTCCTTTCCAAATATCAGAAAATAACGTAAGAAAAGAAACCTTCTCTTGAAAAATGCCAATAAGAATACTATCATTTTCCATATAATCATCAAAAGAAATATCTAAATATATTTGATGATAGTTCTTCTTCTTTCTTTTAATAATATTTTTTGTAACACGATTAATATGAAATTTTTCTTTATACCCATCTACTAATAATGTCTTAGTATGATAAAGCATATCTAGTTCCTTATTATTCACTAATAGCATAACCTGATTATCTTTACTGACAACACCAGAAATCATTTTATAAGTTGGTATACTTTTGATTGGAATTAAACTAAATAAAAAAACAAATAATAATAAAAAGAATAGAAAAGAAAAAATATGGACTCCAAAAAAACTTTCATAAACTTTAAATTTCATTTATTTTACCTTTTTCTAATCGATATCTGAAATCATACAACTCTAAATGATGCAATCGATGACTAATAACCAAAACCGTTTTATCTTTCAAATAAGAAAATATATTTTTTAAAATAATCTCTTCTTGTTCAACGTCAATTTGATGAAATGCTTCATCAAAAATATAAATATCACTATTTTTTAATAAAGCCCTAGCCAATAAAATTTTTTGCCTTTCTCCACCACTAAAATTAAATCCATTTTCTTCAACTGTACTTTGGTAACCTAAAGGTAATTTTTCTAATAGAGAATCTAATAACACAAGATGACTAACCATTTCTACTTGTTCTTTTGATACCTCACGATTTAGTGTAATATTATAATAAAGTGTATTAGAAAACAACAATTCTCCACCTGTCACATAAGAAATACGACTACGTAATAACTCTAAATGAATATGATTTACATCAAACGAACCAATACGAACCATTCCATACGGAACCTCCACATACCTCATTAGAATTTTAACTAATGTACTTTTTCCACTGCCCGATTCACCAGTAAATAAAACTTTGCTTCCAAAAGGAATAAATAAAGAAAAATCTGAAAACAAAGACTTAGAAGAATACTGAAAACAAAGATGACAAAACTGAATATCTCCTTCCAACTTTACTAACTGAAAGTAATCACCACCATCAAAATTTTCTCGAAACAAAGTAAATAAATCTTGTATTCTAGAAATATAAACGGAAATTTGATAACTATCAAAAAAGAAATCAAGAATACGATTACCACAACCAAGTAAGTAAGAAAACACATACTGACAAATAAAAAACTGACTAAACTGCAATTTCTGTTGAATTAAAAAATAAGCACCTAATCCATAAAAAGTTAACATTAAAACAAAATAAAAAATTTCTTTTATATGATTTTCCAACAATAAGACTCTTTCTAATCGATATTGCCTTGCTAAATAAGAACTATATTCTTGTTCAAATTGTTCTAAAAAATCAAACTCTAAATGTAATCCCTTAATGGTATCAACGTTTTGAAAAGACTCAACAAGGTATGATTGTAAAAAATCGTTCTTAGACAAAACTCTTTTTTGCTTTTTCCTTTTTATAGAATATAAACTCAAACCTAATAGAAAGGAAAATAAAAAATAAAAGAAAAATAATAGAAAAAAAGAGAAATGAATTCGAAATAATAGATAAGAAAATAAAACAAAAAACAAAACATCAGCTGTAACAGTAATATACAAACGTAAAAAGAAGTTTTTTACTCGTATAACATCCTGAATTCGCTCTAATATTTCCCCAAGAGTACGATTTTTAAAAAATAAATATGGAAGTAGAAGAATTTGCTTATAAATATAAAAAATTAACTGTTGATCAAATAAATAACTAAGTTTTGTTAAAATCACCTGCTTTAAATAATTAGAACAAAAAGAAAAAAAATAAAAAAATAAAAGGAAAAAACTAATGTTAAAAATAATGGAATAGATAGAACTCTGAACAGAGTAATCATATAAATATTGAAAATGGAAAGATAATATTAATTGACAAAAAAGCACAATGATAGAAAATAAAAAAATAAGAAAAAAATAAAATCGATAGTGTTTAAAAAAATTTCTAATAAACAAAGACAAGGTCTTCTTTTCATAAAAAACAGGCAATTTCTTTACAGGACTTAAATATAAATAATAACCACTAGAAAGCATTTGAAACTCAGAAATGGATAAAAGTACTCTTCCTTTAGCAGGATCCATAATCTCAACCATTTTGGATTTAATATCTACTTGATATATAACAACAAAATGTTGATATTTCTTTTGATAAACAATATGAGCAATACAAGGCAAACGTTTTCTATCTATTTGTGAAAAACTTCCCTTTACTCCTTCACAAGAAAATCCCAGCTTTTTAGCGGCCTCCAATAATTGATAAAAAGAAACTCCAGATTTAGAAGTATTGGTCAACTCTCTTAAATATTCCCTCGATACATCTCCCCCATAATATCGAATGATAGATAATAAAGAAGAAACTCCACAATCCTTAGCTCCATCCTGTAAAACAATCTTCAATAACTCTTCCACCTCCATCTTTATTATTCGAAAAAAATAAAACTTTCTTTTATAATTTAAAAAGTCCTACTATTTACTAATAAATAAGTATTTGTTATAATTAGGAAATAAGGGGGACCCATATGGATAAAAAAAGCATATTAACGCTATTTAAAGAAAGTTTAAAAAACAAAAATACTTACATACCGAATTTATTGACAGCTTCCCGTCTAGTAGGTGCATTTGTCATTCCAGGACTATTTTTATCAGGTAACATTCCCGGTGCAGTAATCGCAACTGCAGCATTCGCATCAACTGACTTTTTCGATGGAAAAATTGCTAGAAAATACAATGGTTATAGTGAATTTGGACGTATACTAGATCCTATTGTTGATAAAGTGTTTGCTATTGTTCCAGCGATTGCTATTCTACCAAATATGCCATTATTGACATTAAATATTGGAGCTGAAGCAGCAATTGCCTATATTAATTCTAAATCCTACACGACGAATGGAAATCCTCAAAGTTCTTTTTTAGGAAAATTTAAAACTTTTTGCCTATTTCCTACAATAGGATTAGCATATCTAAGTACAGCTCTTAATATACCAGAAATAAGCCTACTAGCAAACGCTTTTAGCATAGGAACATTCGCTGTTCAAGGAATGGTAGCAAAAGACTATCACAAAAAAGCAAAAGAAGAAAATAATAAAACTGTGGAACTTGCACAAGCAAATGGTGAAAATATAGAAGAGGAAAAAGAAAAACAAAAAACAGGAGAAAAATCACATGAGAAACCGGAAGATGTCGGCGCTGCTGCTGGCGGTAATGCTGCTTTTGACCGGCTGCGCCCCGAAGGACGCCGGGTTGGCCGTTCTGACCGGACTGGATAAAAAGGAACTGGCGCAGGGGGAGCTGCCCTGCCGCAGCTACTACGAGGGAGAGACCCTGATGCTGCCGCTGTGCGCAGTGGCCGGGGCGCTGGGCTATGAAACCGAATGGGACGCCGCAGCGAAAACGGCGGTCATCGATGATGGGTACATACAGGCGGCAACGGTGACGGCGGGCAGCAAAACGGTGGTATTTGCGGGGCACCTGAAGACCGTAAAAATGGACCGTGAGGCGGAGCTTCCGGTAAAACCTGCGATGCAGAAGGGCGTTTTATATGTCCCGGCAGATTTCTTTGCGGAATTTCTCAATGATGTGAACATCGGCGAGGGCGTGGTGACCATCGCACCCAGCATGAACTACCGCGACTATGTAAAAGCCTTTTTCGGCTGATCCGGCCAGATCCCGACCCCACGGGGGTGAATGACTGCGGCGCCGCACAGGCTCTTTCGGCGGATGCGAAGGATGAAAAGGAGACCCGAATATGAAAAAGCTTTTGATTTCCGTGATACTGGCGGTCATTGTTTTTGCGGCGGTGTATGTGGCGCAGTGCTACATGGTGCCGGGCTGGCGCATCAAGCTGGCGGCGCCTGCGATGGAGTACTTTGCGGCCAGTCTGCGGCATATGGTTTTGCTGAAGGGGCTGATAGCGGCAGCTGCGGCAGCGGTGGCAGTGGCGGTGCAGCGCCGCGTAAGCCGCACCTAACGGATGTAAAAAAATGAAAAGGAGGACCGAATATGAAAAAATCCTGGATTTCTGCGATACTGGCGGTCATCGCTTTTATGGCGGTGTATGTGGCGCTGTGCTACATGGTACCGGGCTGGCGGCTCAAGCTGGAGGCACCGGTGATGGTGTACTTTGCGGCTAGCCTGCGGCATATGGCCCTGCTGAAGGGGCTGGCGGCGATGGCTGTGGCACTGGTGGCGGCAACGGTCCCCTACTGG
>USGP01000018.1 GCA_900554315.1 uncultured Mycoplasmatota bacterium | reverse complement strand
TCCTTTACAATCGATGATGGAGATTTAGTTTGTTTAATAGGAGAATCCGGTTGTGGTAAAACAACAACTTTAAAAATGATTAATAAATTGTTAACTCCAACATCAGGAGAAATAACCATCAATAAACAAAATATAAAAGCGATTAATGATATTGAACTAAGAAGAAAAATGGGTTATGTCATTCAACAAACAGGTTTATTTTCTCATATGACAATTCGTGAAAATATAGAAATCATAGCCAAAATAGAGCATATGCCAGAGTCAAAAAGACAAAAAAGAGTAAAAGAAATGATGGAAATGGTAGACTTGGATGACAAATTATTAGATCGTTATCCCAATGAACTATCTGGAGGACAATTGCAAAGAATTGGCATTGCAAGAGCTTTTATGACAGATCCTAAAATTATTTTAATGGATGAACCATTTAGCGCTTTAGACCCCATGAGTAGGACAGCTTTACAAGATGAATTGTTAAAGATTCAAAAAAAATACCACAAAACGATTGTTTTTGTAACGCATGATATGGATGAAGCCATTAAATTAGCCGATAAAATAGCTATCATGGATCAAGGAGAACTAGTACAATATGATACACCAGAAAATATTTTAAAACATCCTGCAAATGAATTTGTAAAAAACTTTGTAGGACATAAAAGAATCTGGAATTCCCCAGAGTATATTAAAGTAAAAGATATTATGATAACAAGACCTATTACTTGTAAAGAAGATGATTCCAAATTTTATTGTATCAACAAAATGCGAATGAGTAGAGTAGACTCATTGATGGTTATTAACGACGAAAGACAATTACTTGGCATTTTATATGCAGAAAGTTTAAGTTTAAAAAATCGTAAATTTAAAGGAATAGAAGATTACATTGAAAAAGATTTTGTCTCAGTAAAAGAAAACGATTCGATTGTCGATTTAGCAAAAATTATTAAAAATACCAAATCAGCAACTATACCAGTCGTAGACAATAAAAAAAGATTAACTGGATTAATTACGAGAAGTAGTCTAATTACCGCATTATCACAACAATTTGTAGAGGAGGAGAAATAATGGATTTTATTAACTATATGATAGAAAACAAAGACCAAATCATATCACTTTGTATTGAACATATCGAATTAACTTCTCTTGCTCTAATCATAGCTATTATTATTGGTGTACCAATTGGTATTCTAATTAGTTATAAGAAAAAATTAAATAAGCCAGTTTTAGGAATTACCAGTGTTACTCAAGCAATTCCTAGTATGGCTTTACTAGGATTCATGATTCCATTCTTAGGAATTGGAACTGCACCTGCAATTGTAGTAGTTGTTTTATATTCATTACTACCAATTATAAAAAATACATATACGGGTATTTCAAACATTTCTCCTGCAACCATAGAAGCAGCTACTGGTATTGGTTTAACGAAAGGACAAATCTTAACAAAAATTCAAATTCCTCAAGCACTACCAATTATTATGGCCGGAGTTAGAATTTCTTCAGTAAGTGCCGTAGGACTAATGACCATGGCAGCCTTTATTGGTGGGGGAGGACTTGGATATTTAATCTTCTCCGGTATTCGTACAGTAAATAATTATCAAATCTTAGCCGGCGCCATACCTGCTTGTATTTTAGCCTTATTAGTAGATTATTTCTTTGGAGCAATAGAAAAATTAGTGACACCAATTAGTTTGCAAAACGAAGATAAATCAAAAGAAAAAATAAGAAAAGAACGTCGTAGGAATAAAATCATCGTAATAGCAACAATTATTGTAATTGGTCTATTATTTTTAAGCGAAATAGATTTTTCGAAAAAAAGTGAAGATAGCATAAGAGTAGGAAGCAAAGATTTTACAGAACAAGAAATCTTATGTTATATGACTTCTCATGCTATTGAAAATAATACCGATATTAATGTAGAAACAGAATGTAATTTAGGAGGAGCTCAAGTAGTATTTTCAGCTCTTACAAATGATAACATAGATTTGTACATTGATTATGCTGGAACGGATTACACAGATATCTTGGATCATAAACCAATATCTGATGTAGACAAAGTATACAAAACAATCAAAAAAGAAATGAAACAAAAATACAATATCGAAGTTTTAGACCAGATGGCCTTTAACAACACTTATGCACTAGCAGTAACGAAAGAAACCGCAGAGCAATATAATTTAAAAACCATTAGTGATTTAACAAGAGTATCAAATGAATTAACGATAGCTCCAACATTAGAATTTATCAATAGAGAAGATGGACTACCTGGACTAAAAAAAGCTTATGGACTAGAATTTAAAGATACGATTGGAATAGATGGAAGTCCAAGATATACAGCTTTGCAAAATAATAATGCCCAAGTCATTGACGCTTTCACAACAGATGGTTTATTAAGAAAATTCAACTTAGTAGTATTAGAAGATGACAAAAACTTCTTTCCACCATATAATGCAATTCCATTAGTAAGAGGTGATACCTTAAAAGAGTATCCAGAAATAGAAGATATTTTAAATAAACTAGGAACTTATTTAACAGATGAAGTTATGCAAGATTTGAATTATCAAGTAGATGAACTAGGAAACAGTCCAGAACAAGTAGCCATAAATTATTTAAACATGATAGACTTAACTGTATAAAATAAGTTGACGAAACACAAGATAAATATTATCATAGTAACAGAGGTGTATTATGTATTACAATTATAGAAAACAAAGAATTAAGAGTGCACTAATTATTTGCTTTATCTTAGCTTTAGCAATTTTTGCAACTCATCATATATATTATAAATTTCAAAATGAAAGAAATACTGATTATAGTTCAGAATCACTAGATATAACGTTTCACGAAGAAACGGGTGACAAAGTAACGTTAACTAGAGTAACTCCAGTAACAGATTCTGTAGGATTAGCTTCTCAAGCGTATACATTTACTATAAAAAATAATATGACAGTTCCAGTATCTTATACTATTAAATTAGTAGATGATTTAGAAACAGTATTTGAAGATAATTGCAGTGAATATCAGATGCCTAAAGACATCATTAAAGTATCTGTAAGAGAAGGAAAAAAAGACAATAAAATATTTAATTTATCAGAACTTCCAGAAGGTATATTAGAAACAAATAAGATTGATCCATTAGATGAAGAAGAATATACTATTCGTGTTTGGACAAAACAAGATATAACAATCCAAGCTGGAAGTACAAAACATTTTCACGGTAAAATTCAAATTATTGAAGATGATAATCAAGTAGCTATGCTAAATAATAGAAAGAAGTGATTATATGAATATAGATTTAACACCACTTCATAGTCATACAATAGATAAAATAGAAATAACCAATACTTATAATATTCCAGAAGAATACTATCAGAATATGGGAGTTAAAAAATTGGATAATGTAAAAGTAGATGGGTATATTTATTTATCACCGTCAGAAGAAGATATAGAAGTAGAAATTGACAGTATAAATTGTAAAATAGAAGGAACTATGACAATAGAAGATTCTATCTCATTAGAACCAATAGAGTATCCATTTTCTATTGAATATGATGATGAAATTGACGAAAATTGCAAAAAAAATGAAAATACACTTGATATATTTTCATTTTTATGGGAAAATATTGTACTAGAGGTCCCTCTACGTTTTACAAAAGTAACCGACTTTTCTAAATTTCGTGGAGATGGATGGAAGTTAGTGAGTGAAAATGAACTTACAACCAATAACAACCCATTTAGTGAGTTATTAGATAAGATGAAAGAGGAGTGATAATATGATGAAGTTAGACATTCAAATGTTTGCTGTTCCTTTCCACAAAGTTTCAAAGACAAGAAAAAGAATGAGAAGAAGTCATAACGCAATGGAAATTCCTGGTATGGTAAAATGTCCTAGCTGCGGAGAAATGATCAAAGCTCATAGAGTTTGTCCAAAGTGTGGAAACTACAAAGGAAAATCTGTAGTTCAAGTAAAAGAAGCTGAATAAGCTTCTTTTTTATTATCTAAATTCTTGCTATAATAGAAATGGTGATAAAGATGAAAAAAATAATAGACTTTATAAAAAAACACAAATGGGTAATTTTGTTATTTACAATTTCTTTTGTAATTAGGTTAATTGTCGTATTAGAAATAAAAACACCAATTATCTCAGACTTTAAAACAATGTATGAAGCTTCCCTAGAATTAGTAAAAGGAACAGACTCATATAAAACTATGCCATACTTCATAAACTGGGCTTATCAAATGGGTCATGTTATCTATCAAGCATTTTTATTATCTATCATAAATAGTGTAACATTCTTAAAAATAGTAAATGCTTTTATCACATCCACAACAGTAGTTATGATTTATTTAATTGGAAAAGAACTATCTACCCAAAGAGCAGCTTTTATAATTAGTATCATTTATTCCATATTTTTATTTCCGTTATTATTAAATAACGTTTTAACAAATCAATTACTACCAGCACTACTTGTTCTAATTGCTATTTATTTATGGATAAAATATAAAAACACAAAAATATATATTCCAATCATAATAGGATTATTATTAGGATTAAGTAACATATTCCGATCAGAAGGTATTGTCTATATAACAGCATTCTTGTTATTCTTTATTTTCTTAGCTTTCAAAAAAGAAAATATAAAGAAATTAATCATTAGTTTCTTATTAATTCTAGTTAGTTTTATCACAATTACACAAACAACTTCTTATGTTTTAAAAACAACAGGAATTAGTCCGAATGGCTTAGAAAATAAAAATACAGCCTGGAAGTTCTTAGAAGGATTTAATGTCGAAACAAGTGGAAGATATAGTGAAGAAGATGCTGCGCTTTATTCGTATAATAAAGAAAAAACAGAAAAAGAACTACAAAAAAGAATAGAAGAAGATTATATGGAGTTTCCTAAACTGTTTATTAAAAAGATAAAAATCACATGGCTAAACTCAGATTTATCTTGGTCACTAGGACATATGAATCCTGAAAAAATAAAAATCTATGAGGCTATTAATCAAGTATTTATCTATTTCTTCTTTATTATGGCACTTCTTAGTTCTATTACGTTCTTTAAAAAGAAAGCAAAAGACCCTCAAGTATTACTTACGTTAATATTATTTGTATACTTTGGAGTCTACTTATTAATTGAAGTAATGCCAAGATATGCATATCCTATGCAAATACTAGAAGCAATTTTAGCTTGTATTACTTTAGGATATATATTAGATAACAAAAAAGAAAATAAAGTAGGTGAACATCATGGAAAAATTAGAAAATAATATGTTAGTAATTTGTCCTAACGAAGAGAAAATAAAAATATTACACACGCTAGAACAACAAAACAAATTATATAACATTAAATTTATGACAAAACAAGAATACTTAAACAATTACTTTTTTACATACCAAGATAACGCCATCCTTTATCTAATGAAGAAGTATCACTATAAAGTAGATGTATGTAAAGTATATTTAAAATATCTTTATGTAATTGATGAAAATAAAATATATCAAAATAAAAAAATAAACTTCTTACAAAAACTAAAAAAAGAATTAATTCAAGAAAACTTACTAGAATACAATCCTGCCTTTAAAGAATATTTAAAGAATAAAAAGAAAGTAGTTTTGAACTATCCTAAATTAGACTTATATGAGAAAAAGGCTTTAGAAGTAGAAAAAAAAGAACCGGTCGAAGAAAAAGAATTAACAGTAACAGAATATAAAACCATGGAAGAAGAAGTAAATGGCGTTGCTTTAAAGATTATATCTCTAATAAAAAAGAATGTAGATATAAATAAAATATATTTAACCAACGTAACATCAGATTACTTCTACACAGTAGATAGAATCTTTTCTTACTATCATATTCCAATTAACCTTCCAAGAAAAACATCAATTTATGGAACAAAAATAGTAAAAGACTATTTAAAAGATGAAACTCTAGATCTAGAGCAAGATAATAAAATAACCAAAAAATTAGTATCAATTCTAAACTCTTTAGTATCTATAAAAGATGATAGCAAAGAATATCATGATTTGTTATTATCTAAGATAAAATCAGCAACACTTTCTAGTGAAGAATACCAAGATGCAATTCAAGTGAAAGACCTAGATCAAGAAGACTTTTTTGACGATGAATATGTATTTGTTTTAGGAATGAATCAAGATAACTTACCAAAACTAGAAAAAGACACAGATTATATCTCAGATAAAGATAAAAAAGAATTAGACTTATACACAACTGATGAAAAAAATAAACAAGCCAAAAATTCATTGATAGAAACATTATATAAAATAAAAAATCTTTATTTATCTTATAAATTACAAACACCATTTCAAAGTATGTATCCATCTAGTATCATAGAAGAATATAAAATAAAAGTGGTAGAACCAGAACAAGATAATTATTCCCATAGTAATTTATATAATGAATTACGTTTAGGCTCTAAACTAGATACTTACAATCGTTACAAAGAAGTAAGTCCCATGTTAAAGGAACTATTTACTCATTATAATATTCCATATCAAACCTATGATAATAGTTTTAAAGGTATTAATCATGATACATATTTAGAAAACTTACCTTATCCCTTAAAATTATCTTATACTAGCATCAATAGTTATAATGAATGTAAATTCAAATATTATTTAAACTATGTACTTAAAATAAATACATATGAAGATACTTTTGCTGCTTTTATTGGTTCCTTATACCATAAGATTCTACAACTATATAAATATCCAAATTTTAATTTCGAAGAATCTTATCAAAAGTATTTAGAAAAAAGAGAATTGTCATTAAAAGAAAAAGTGTTATTGGTAAGATTAAAAAAAGAATTATTAGAATTATTAGAACAAGAAAAAAGACAAGATTTAATATTAGGATATAACGATGAATTACATGAACAAAAAATAGAAATTCCTTTAAAAAAAGACATAGAAGTAATCTTTACTGGAACAATCGATAAAATTATGTACTATAAAAAAGTAGAAGATACATATTTTACAATTATAGATTATAAATCAGGAACAGTAGATACCAGACTAGAAAAACTAAAATATGGTCTATCTATGCAGTTGCCAGTATATTTATTCTTAATTAATAACTCTAAAGTTTTTGATAATCCAATCTTTACAGGAATTTACTATCAAAACATTTTATTTAACTATCCATCTTTCGATAAAAAGCCAATTGAAGACATTAAAAAAGAACGTATAAAACTACAAGGATATTCTACAGATGATTTATCTATCTTAAGTAGATTTGATCCAACATACGAAAATAGTGAAGTAATTAAAAGTATGAAATATACTGATAAAGGATTTTCTAGATTTTCTAAAGTATTAAGTGATAGTGATGTCTATCATATTATTACTTACACAAAGAAAGAAATTATAAAAGATATGAATGACATATTACAAGGAGATTTCAAGATTAATCCAAAAATTTATGATGGTAAAAATATCTCTTGTGAATATTGCAATTTTAAAGATATCTGTTATAAGAGTCAAAAAGATGTAGTATATTTAGACAAGGTAGAAGATTTATCTTTTCTAGACGAAGGAGGTGAAGAGTAATGCCAAGATGGACACCCGAGCAGCAACAAGCAATTGATGAAGAAGGAAAAAATATCATTGTTTCAGCTGGAGCCGGATCAGGAAAGACAGCGGTATTAACGGAAAGAGTTATTAGAAAATTAAAAAGTGGTGTACATATTAATGAATTATTAGTATTAACATTTACCAATGCTGCAGCTGCAGAAATGAAAGAACGTATTAGAAAAGCAATTAGAAAAACACCAGGTCTAGAAGAAGAAATGAATAGAATAGATGGTGCCTATATCACGACCTTTGACTCTTTCGCCTTATCAATTGTAAAAAAGTATCATACCGTCTTAAATTGTACCAATAACATTCAAATTACAGACGATGTCGTAATAAACATAAAAAAACAAGAAATTCTAGAACAGATATTAGATGAAAAATATTTACTACAGGACAAACGCTTTACCAAGTTAATTCATGATTTTTGTTATAAAGATGATAAAGAGTTAAAGAAAGCAATTCTAGATATTTATCAAAAGATAGAATTAAAATATGATAAAGAACATTTTTTAGATACTTATTTAGAAAACTACACCCAGTCCTGGGATAAAGTAATAGGAGACTATTTAGAAAGTATCCAAAAGAAAAGAATTCAAATGAAAGAATTACTACAAGAAATGGCATCTTTCTTTGATGGAAAATACATGACAAAAGTAGAAGATTATTTATATAACTTTTTAAATAAAACCACGTATGAAGACCAAAAGAAAGCACTAGATAATTTAGAACCCCGTTTCCCAACGCTTCCAAGAAATTCTGATGAGGAAGGAAAAAGTCTAAAAGAACAAGTAAAATCTATATTAGATGAATTGAAAATAGAGATGTCTTATACTTCATTAGAAGAAATAAAAAACGAACTAAATGCTACTGTAGAAAATCAAAAGGAAATAATAGAAATACTACAAGAATTAGATAGACGACTAACTGAATATAAAGAACAAGAAGAAATATATAATTTTACAGATATTTCTAGAATGGCAATTAAAATTGTTTCTGATAATCAAGAGATAAGAGAAGAATTAACAAATAGCTTTCACGAAATCATGGTGGATGAATACCAAGATACTTCAGATACCCAAGAAGCTTTTATTAACCTAATTGCCAACAACAATGTTTATATGGTAGGAGATATCAAACAATCTATTTATCGATTTAGAAATGCGAACCCCTATTTATTCAAACAAAAATATGATACTTACAGAGATACAGATCAAGGAATAAAAATAGACTTAGTAAAGAACTTCAGATCAAGAAGAGAAGTATTAGAAGATATAAATTTATTATTTAATCAGTTTATGGATGATGAAATTGGTGGAGCAGATTATCAAGAATCCCATCAAATGGTATTTGGAAATATGGCATACGAAACAGAAGGTAAAACAGAAGATAATCACCATATGGAATTATTAACTTATACCCTAGATAAATCCTTACCAATTACAAAAGATGAACAAGAAGCCTTTATCATAGGGCAAGACATTAAGGACAAAATAGAAAACAAATATCAAGTGTTTGATAAAGATACCTCTATTTTAAGACCAATTGAATATAAAGACTTTGTTATCTTATTAGACAAAAGTAAAAATTTTGAACTTTATAAAAAAATATTTGAATATTTACAAATACCATTATCCATATTAAAAGAAGAATCACTTAGTAAAGATAATGATATCTTAGTTATTAAAAATTTACTAAACTTAATCGTTAGAATCAAAAGAAAAGATAATTATGACAGTTTAAAATACAGTTTTATCGCAACTGCAAGAAGCTACTTATTTGAATTACCGGATGAAGAAATTTACGAAGCAATAATAAAAAACAAATTGCAAGATACATCTCTTTATCAAATGTGTCAAGAACTAGGGAAATCATTAGATGAAACATCAGCGAGTGAGTTTTTCTTAAAGGTTATAAAAAGAGTAGAATATGAACACCATCTTTTAAAAATAGGTAATATAACATCATTTCAAGTACGACTAGAATATGTATATAATTTGATAGAAAGCCTAGAAAAAAATGGTTATACTATAGAAGATATCATCAATCACTTAGATGCAATTTTTGATAGTGGACAAGATTTGAAATTTAATGTGAATACAGATAGTAGTAATTCTTGTAAAATCATGACAATCCATAAATCTAAAGGATTGGAATTTCCAATTTGTTATTTTGCTGGATTTGCTTCTAAATTTAACTTAAGAGATTTAAAAGAAAGAATTCTATTTGATAATACATATGGAATTATCTTACCAGTTGTAACAGATTTCTATAAAGATACCATAATAAAAGCATTGGTAAAAGAAAAGTCAACAGAAGAAGAAATATCAGAGAAAATAAGACTGTTCTATGTAGCTTTAACCAGAGCCAAGGAAAAAATGATTATGGTAACCGAAAAAATGGAAGAAGAAAGAGAATCCGTGGGATTAGTATCTAGTGCCATAAGAAGCAAATACAATTCTTTCTATTCAATGATAAAAAGCGTTTATACTTCTTTGCTACCATATGAAAAAGAAGTGGAAGTAACGCCATCAAAAGACTATTTATTAAACAAGAATGATATGCAAGAAAACAGTTTGATACTGCCAAATGATACAATCACAGTAGAAGAGTTGGATTTAGTTGCAACACCAGTAGAATATACAAGATATTCCAAAGATATCCTTCATCTTTCTACAAAAGAAGAACAAGATAAAATGGATTTTGGTACCAAAGCCCATCAAGTTTTGGAACAACTAAACTTTAAAAATCCAAACTTAGAGGGTCTAAATAACAAGATGAAAGAAAAAATAGAAGCCTTCTTAAAGACTCCATTAATTACAGAGAATATAGATGCAACATTCTATCCAGAATATGAATTTTTAGACCAAGAGGAACATACACATGGAATTATGGATTTAGTGATTGAAAAAGAAGATAAAATGATTATTGTGGATTACAAATTAAAAAATATTGACGATTCCAATTATGATAAACAATTAAATGGTTACCGAGAATTCTTAAAAAAGAAGACAAAAAAAGAAGTAGAGTGTTATCTCTACTCAATCATAGATGAAGAATATCGCAAAGTAAAAGAGCAGTAGTTAGTTACTGTTCTTTTCTTAATGTTTTGTTTTTCTCTTTATCTTTTACAAATCTTCTAAGAAATAATACAAGTAATGTTTGAATATAAGGAATAATAATACAAATAAAAAACAAAATAGCTAGAAATAAAAATACAAGTCCTTGTCCTAATATAGCTTCAAAATCATTAGATGTGGGATACCTTTCGTAAAAGAAACTAATAATACAACATATTCCAGAAAATAGAAAAATAATCAGTGCAGGTAAGATAATAACATAATACAAAATCTTTAATATACGTTTATCTAATCTATCTCCAATTTTAACAAAAATTTTACTAATAAATGTACTAGGAAAACTAACTATAAACACAATCAAAGAAAAGACAAAAGAGAGAATTAACCAAGAGGAATCCTCATTTATAATCATAATCCTAAATATGATAAAAGTAAGTAAAGTAAGTATTACCCTGGAAATCATATAATTTTTTTTCATTTCTTTATTCTTCATAATATTCCTCCTTCACTATTGAATATCGATATCTTTAACATACTCTTTGTTTTGAAATGCTTCGGTATCAGGTACCTTATAGAACGAATCATAGTCTACACCATTTAATAAACGAACTCTTTCTATATTTTCTAAATATTTTGGAGTTGCAACAACAATCCAAAAATAATAGTCATGAATAACTAATTTTTTTCATATCAGTGCCTCTTAACTAACTATGATACTACAGAACCAATATTTTCTCCCTCTAACAATCTCTTTAAATTACCAGGTTGATGAACATTGAATACCAAAATAGGAATTTCTTCTTCCATACATAAACTAATAGCAGTAGAATCCATAACCTTTAACTTTTTATTTAATACATCCAAATACTTCACCCTAGGAATAAATATGGCATCTTCAAACTTTTTAGGATCTTTATCATAAATGCCATCAACATTTGTCGCTTTAATTAGCGCATCCGCTTTAATTTCTGCAGCTCTTAAAGCAGCAGCAGTATCTGTTGAGAAAAATGGACTACCAGTACCACATCCAAAAATAGTAATGCGCCCTTTTTCTAAATGTCGAATTGCTCGATCCTTAATATAAAATTCTGCAACCTGTCTCATTTCAATACCAGTCTGAACACGAACTTCAGCACCAATTTGCTTAAAAGCATCACCTAATGCCAAGGCGTTCATCGTTGTTGCTAGCATTCCAATATAGTCACTAGTAGCTCTATCCATATAAGGATTTGCTTTTCCTCTCCAGAAATTGCCTCCACCAACGACAATAGCAATTTCAACACCCAAATCGGCACATTCTTTAATCTCTCTTGCAAAATTTAACACTTCATCAAAAGAAATTCCTGACTTCTTATCACCAGCTAATGCTTCACCACTAAATTTTAACAAAACTCTTTTATACTTCATAAAACACTCCTTTACTATATAGTGTACCATAAACCCCAAAATATAACGATGAAAACAAAAATTAAATTGAATATTTGACAAAAATATGTTATACTATAGCAATCAAAAAAGGGGGATACATATGTTAGTTCCAACAACAGAATTAGTAAAAATGTCTGAAGATGAATTGTTAAGCTTATTAGATAAAGAAAAAAACAAAGCTTTAGCTTTACGACTAAAACTTTCACATATGCAAAACTTACCACCCACAAAACCTAGCACAATAAAACTTGAAGAATCCGTAGTAACAACATCTACATCAGAACAGGTAGAAGAAGAAAATCCATTTGAGGATGCAGTAGAATTCTATTTAGACAATTTAGATGCACTAACAACAATATCATCAGATTCAGAAATTATGCACTTACTACCATCTAAGAATAATACAAATTATAAAGACATATTATTGCGATTAAAATTAGAAATCAACAAGAAATTAACCTCTATCAACGTCGTTACTCAAGAATTTACAGATTTAACAAAAGAAGAATTGGAATATATAAAAGGAGAAATCATTCTTCAACAAAGAAAAATAGCTCAAATTGATTTGGCTTTACAAGATACAAGCGTATTAGCAGAAGAAAAAGTTTCTAATAAATTGATTTTCGTACCAACTCCAAACGGTAATATACGTCTTTTAGAAGATTTCAATGTGATTGCAAGTGATTATAATCAAAGCTTCTTTTCATTATTAGATTCTATACAAAAAGGAACATTCAAAAATGTTAAGCGTTTTACCAGTAGTAATGCAAAAACATCAGGAATAAGTGAAGTACGAGATATTGGAACTGGTGCCAGAATATTATTTGATAGAATTGGACCAGACACCTATGCTATTATTACGGGATTTATAAAGAAAACAATGAGTAATAAAGGATATCAAGAACAGCTAGAAAATAGAATTCAAAATTATAGAAATATGTTGCCAGGAATTCAAAGTTTATTAGGAAGCGAAGAGTTTGAAGAAGAACAAAGTAAAATAGAAAAAGAGGTTTGGTCAAGATTAAAACCAGAAGAAAAGAAGGGAAAAAGATGCAAAAAGAAACAATAGAAAGAATAAAAAGAGAAAGACAAAATCTGCAAGAAAGTCTAACTCATGACGGGGATGAATTAACTTTTTTTAATGAGTTTTTACAAACATATGATTTTTTAAATCCACTTCATTATGATGAAATAGATATAAAATCATTTCTAATTGCCTATGTACGAAGCAATAGTAATAAATTTACGATAGAAGAATTAACAAATGTTGCAGATTATCTTTCCCCAATATTGAACAAATTATCATCTCATGAATTAGAATCTATTTTTTTAGCAATCGATGATTTTACAGATTCGAACGCTTATCCAGGAATATTATCTATGGCTACCAAAGAAAAAAGTTCAAGAGCAGCCGATTTTATGGATTTAGTAACTTGCAACGATTCAGCAGATGAAGAATGTAAAATTCCCTATCTAGATCAAGCAATATCTATCATGTTAGCAAATGAAGAGTTATTTTCCTTTATTCAAGTTTTTCATGAAGACAAAAATGCCTGGGGATTTGCTTTAGCCCTAACAAAAGCCTTTAAAAAAATATCTGAAAGGAAGAAAGCTTTGCAAGCTTTAGGATACTCACTTCATAAAGCACCATCCCTAGTATCTAGACCAGAAATACCCTCTATAGAAGAAAAATTAATAGATGAATTCGAAATAGAAGAAATTGTAGAGTTGTTAAAGCCGTTAAACAAGCATCAACAACGATTAAAAAGAAAAGAAAAAAACCGTAAAAAAGAAGGCCAGAAAAAAATAAAAGATTATGACAAAATAATAGCAGAATTAGAAAATCCACCCCAAGAAATTACAGATTATAGGTTGATTGCTGCAACGATATCTTCAACACCATTAAGATTACAAACACTACAAGAAATCTATAGGCATAACCATCAATATTATCAACAAATTGAAAAAGAGTATCAAGATACTATGAATAATTCGACATTAGGTTTTCAAAGCCTATGTAATCAATATCAATTGTCAAAAATTGATATAGAAGAAATAAGAGGCAAATACTCTTATCAGCAACTAGAAACGGTTTTAAAAGATTTAACAAAAGTAGGAATTACCAATAGTCTATTGAATCAAATACTATTAACATCTAGTTTTCAAACGATAGAAGATTTATTATCCTATAATAATAGAGGCCTAATCTCTTTAGATGTTCTAAGAAAAAATCCAGACTTATGGAAGGAAAGCCAAAAGACTCCTGAAATGATAGAAAGAAACCTTCAGACAATTCAAGAAATAACAGGAAATAAAGACTGGACTAACAAAAAAGATCAAATTCTATTTTTACCACCAGAAAACTTAAGAAGAAACCTTCAAACATTAAAAAACTATAGTTTATTACCATCATTACCAACAACAACGAATTATCGCTTTTTATCACAAGATAATCTAGAAGATAAAATAGATTTAATCTTAGAGTTGGGAAAAGAAAGAGAAATAGAAAATAATTTGGATTTATTAAATTACGATAAGCCTCGCTGGATGAGACTAAGAATATTAGAACAATTAAATATACCGGTAACAGAAGAAGAATTAGAGGCAATATTACATACAAATAGTTTCTTTGTTCCAGATAAAAAAGTAGAAGAGTATCTATCGGAAGTGCCTTTTCCAGAAGGGTTAGAAATAACAAAAGAAGATTTACAAGAAACACTAAGAACATTTATTTATAGAGGAGTATCTTTTTCTAAAGAAAAAGCAAAAAGAAGTTTCTTTCAATTAGAAACTTTAGGAGAAATTCCAACATTAACAGAAGCACTATGCTTAAATAGAAAATTTACATCACAAGAATTAAATAATATAAAAACCCCAAAAACAAGCAACAAAGTCTAGGGTTATATAGTTGACAGTCTGAAGTAGATATGATATACTCTAACTGTTTGACGCCTCATGCTCAAACCGCATTGAAAAGGTAAAAACCAAATTTGGTACCTTAAGAGCGAGTCTTAAGTTATAAAAAAGGAGGTATATGAATGAACGCTGTAATTAAAGTTGGAGGAAAACAATATTACGTAACAGAAGGTTCTGAAATTTTCGTTGAAAAATTAAATGCTAATGCTGGTGATGTTGTTAAATTCGACCAAGTATTAATGCTTGATAGTAAAATAGGAAGTCCTTATCTTACTAATGTTACTGTAGAAGGTAAAGTTATCAAAAACGGTAAACAAAAGAAAATAACTGTCTTCAAATATAAATGTAAAGACAGATCTAACCGTAAGAAACAAGGACATAGACAACCTTATACAAAAATTCAAATTACTAAAATCAATGGTTAATTATGATTCAAGTAAAAGTAGAAAAAGAACATGCTAAATACAAGAAAATAACAATTCTTGGACATGCTTTATATGATGACTATGGAAAAGATATTGTTTGTGCAGCAGCAAGTAGTATTGTAACAACAACAGTAAATGGTATTTTAGCACTAGATAAAGGGAGTCTAAGTTATATGATTAGTAAAAGAGGAATGACTGTTAATGTGAAAAACGAAGACAGCACAACTCAAGTACTAGTTGGAAATATGGTTAGTCTTTTAAAAGAGTTGGAGAAAAATTACCCAACAAATATTAAAGTAAAGTAAGGAGGAGAATTATGGAGTTTTTAAAATTAGATATCCAATTATTTGCTCACCATAAAGGGCAAGGATCAACATCTAATGGTCGTGATTCTGCAGGACGTAGACTAGGAGCAAAAGCTGCTGATGGCGAATTTATCACAGCAGGTTCTATTATATATCGTCAACGTGGAACTAAAGTTTTCCCAGGAACTAACGTTCGTCGTGGAAATGATGATAGTTTATATGCAACAGTTGACGGAATTGTTAAATTTGAACGTTTAGGAAGAGATAAAAAACAGGCTTCAGTTTATCCAGTAGGAGAATAATAAAGGAACCAAATTAGGTTCTTTTTTTATATAAAAAAGGAGAATAGAAATGAAATCAAATGATATATATGAAAAAGTAGGAAATCAAATGTTAGCTGAGGGAATGATACCTAATCCACTGGGTATTTATACATCAGAAGAAAAAGAAACCATGACTAGATCACTTCAAAATGCATTATTGTATTATAGCTGCCAAAAACTATTTGAAATTCCGGGAGAAGAATGGGCAGTGGAAGATATCGATTATGTTTTTGGAAGAATCGATGAACATCTTTCTTCAAAAGAACAAGAAGATTTCTACCAACACTATGTACATTGCATGCTAAACTTCTATAACAATATAGAAGGAACAAATGTATTATGGGAAGTAGTAGAAGAAACTTCTGCAATTGAGCCCAGAATAGTTCAAGAAGGAAAATTTGCTACTTATCTACAAACAAATATAAATACACCAAATGAAAGAACAGCACTATGGATGAACGACTTTCTTTCAAAAAAATATTTACCAACTGTAAAACTACAAAAACAAAGTTAGAAATCATTTCCATAATCAATATCTTTATGATAAAATAAATAAAGATAGAGGTGATAACATGGAAGATAATAAAATAACACTAACAACTCCAGATAATAAACAGCTAGAAGTAGAAGTATTAGATATTTTTAATGTAGTAGGGTATGAAGGAAAAGATTACATCATGTATACACTAGGAGAAAAAGTGGATGAAGAAAATGAAAAAGTATATGTTTCTATCTTGAACGAAAAAGATGATAATACATTCGAGTTGGTAAGTATTACAGATGAAAAAGAATGGGATATGGTAGAAAAAGCAATTCAAGAAGAAATAACATATGGAGACGAGATGAAAGATGAATAATTCAGAAAAAGCGTATAGAGAGTTATTGCAGAGTTCACTAGAACGTATTACAGATGAAATAGGATTATTAGAAGCTGAAAGGCAGAGTATTCTAGGTACTGCCATGAACTTTGAAAAAAGATTGGAAAAATTGAAAGTAGAACAAAAAAGATTACAGCTAGAAATACAAAGAAGAAATACACAACAAGAAACTATCGAAACCGGAGTGCTTTCAAACACAACAGACAAACTAATGACAAGAAATCAAATAAAGCAACAAGAAACTTCTACTAAAATTAAAAAATTTGAAAGCCTACAAAGCAATACTAATTCCAATTTTAGAAGAACGATAATTGGAATGCGTGCTGTAAAAGCAAGAAAAAAGCTAAGACGTTTAAAGCGTGCAAAAACAATAATAAATACTATTCAAAAATCTTTTTTGATGCCGAAATACATTGTAGAAAGATTTAGATTAGGAAGATATTCAAAAAAAGAAGGAAATGTGTCTTATTATGGAAATAAATTAGCCGAAACGACTGCCAAAGTACAAAAATTACAATCAGAAATACATTTATTAGATAGTATTAAGGCAAAATATTATGACATAAAAGGAAAATATTATGCTAAAAAATTAGAGCGTGCACAAGAAAAATTAAGAAAACTTCAAGAAAAAGGAGTACAAAATAAAGTGCTAGGTGCTAACGCTGTAGCTATGTCAAAAGAAGATACAGACAAATTAAGACACCGTATGAAACAGCAACAAGAACAAGTGACCCAACAACAAGAGCAAGCAATTCAACAACAAGAACAGGTAACTCAACAACAAGAGCAAGCAACTCAACAGCAAGAACAAGTGACTCAACAACAAGAACAAGTGACCCAACAACAAGAGCAGGCAACTCAACAACAAGAACAAGTGACTCAACAACAAGAGCAAGCAACTCAACAGCAAGAGCAAGTGACTCAACAACAAGAGCAAGTGACTCAACAACAAAAACAAGAAGCTCAACAACAGACATCAGATATAAATCAATCATCTCCAATTATTATACCAGGGCCACAACCAAATCCAGATGCCAAAATTGTGATGCCAGGGCCACAACCAAATCCAGATGCCAAACTTGTGATGCCAGGACCACAACCAAATCCAGAAGCTAAACTTGTGATACCAGGCTCACAATCAAATCCAGATGCTGAGTTAGTATTACCTCCTAGAAATGAAACAATTACTGCAGCATCACTTGCAGAAGAAGCATCTAAACAACAAACAGCAAAACAAAATACTCAGCAGAACGTCCAAGAACAACAAGGCCCAGTTTTACAAAAAGCCGCTTAAAGAAAAGAAAAATACTTCTTTTCTTTCAGTTTTTTTAATGATATAATATAGCGAAAGGAGGAAGAGTGTATGTTTGTAGACGAGGTCGAAATCAGAGTAGAAGCAGGAAATGGTGGAGACGGATGTACTGCTTTTCGTAGAGAAAAATTTGTTCCAATGGGAGGACCATATGGCGGAAACGGTGGCCATGGATCCGATATTATATTTAAAGTTGATGAAGGCCTTCATACTCTTCTTGACCTAAGATATCAAAAACTAATAAAAGGTAAAAAAGGCGAAAATGGTAAAGGGAAAAATCAACATGGAAAAGGTGCTGAGCCTGTTATCATTAAAGTACCACAAGGTACTGTAGTAACTGACTTAGATACTGGAATGATTATTGCTGACCTTTCTAAAAAAGATCAAGAAGAAATTATTGCCAAAGGTGGAAGAGGAGGTCGCGGTAATACAGCATTCAAAACCCAAACGAATACTGCTCCTGATTACTCAGAGAATGGTGAAGAGGGAGAAAAGAAAAATCTAAAAGTAGAAGTAAAAATGTTAGCTGACGTTGGATTAGTAGGATTACCAAGTGTTGGAAAAAGTACCATTATTTCCATGGTCTCAAGATCAAAACCAAAAATTGCTGCTTACCATTTTACAACTTTAAAACCTAATCTTGGAGTAGTAAAAGCGAGTGATGGTAGAAGTTTTGTAATGGCGGATCTTCCAGGACTAATTGAAGGAGCCAGCGAAGGAGAGGGTTTAGGAGATAAATTCTTAAAACATATTGAAAGAACGAAAGTAATTGCTCACGTAATTGACATGAGTGCAAGCGAAGCCAGAGATCCATATGAAGACTATGTATTAATAAATAAAGAATTAGAAGCATTTAATGAAAAATTAATTAAGAAGCCTCAGATTATTATTGCCAATAAGATGGACCTACCAACTGCTAAAGAAGAATTAGAAAAATTTAAAGAAAAAGTGGGAGATGTTGAAATATTTGAAATTTCAGCAGCAACTAATCAAGGATTACAAAAGGTAGTGGATCGTCTTGCTGATTTAGTAGACGAAGTACCAAATAATCCGTTATATGATGATTCACAAATAGAAAGTCATGTATTATATAAATTTAAGAAAGAAGAACCATTTACAATTACGAGAGATGATGATGGTACCTGGGCAATTCAAGGTAAAGAAGTAGAAAGAATCTTCAAGATGACGAAATTTTCTTCTGATGAAGCAGCATATAAATTTGCTAAAAAATTATCAAGAATGGGAATTGATCAAAAACTTGAACAGTTAGGTGCTGAAGAAGGAGATCAAGTAAGAATACTAAATTTCTATTTTGATTATAGAAAGTAATTGACAAAATAGAAAAAAAGAGTATTCTATATCAAAAAAGGAGAAAAAAATGAAAAAAGAAGAATTAGAGCAACAAGCTAGAAATCTAGCAGAAAAAATACAAGGAATTAATAATTGGATTAAAGAACATCCACAAGTAACAGACCCCAATGCTTATGAAATTATGCAATGTAATGTAGAGTTTGCAGAAATTTTAGGGCAATATCAACCTTATGCTGCAACAGAGAGTTTTATAGATCATCCAGAATTTATGGATTGCTATACATTTTTAAGTGAAATGGATGGCCTAAGAGATACAAGAAATCATCCATTCTTTGCAACACAAGAAGCAAAAAGTTTATATTTAGCAGTAAAAGAATCACAACTGGGAATGAATTATCAAGTTCCAGTAGACCCTGTTACAAGACAGATAAAGAAAAAATTATTGTGTAAAAGTATGAGCGTGCCATTCTATATTTGGCAAACCCAAAGAAACGAACCAGATTATCAATATGATAATGCAGTAGAATTTTCTACTATGAAAGATATGTTAGCAACATATCAAGCAGATGGAAATCAACAATTCGTTCCACAGATGGGAGGATTATTTGCCGTAATAGAAAAGAATTATAAATATTCAGATATAAAATCATCAACAACCGAAAAAACAGTCTAATGACTGTTTTTTTATGAATAATAAAGTGTAAATTAACGAATTAAATAGACAATGTAAAGCTATAAACGATTGACCTAAAGAAAAATGTAATTTATAATGAAAATAAGATAGAGTAAGAGGATGATTGAAATGATGAATGTTGATTTTTTAAAAGAAAATGGAGTAGACGTAGATAAAAGTCTAGAATTATTTGGAGATATTGAAACCTATAATGATACAATTGGTGAATTTATCTTAGGTGCAAATTCTAAATTACCAAAGTTAGAAGAGTATAAAAATCAAAAAGATATGAACAATTATGCAACTTATGCTCATTCACTAAAAAGTGATGCCAAATATTTTGGCTTTACAAAACTAGCAGAACTAGCTGAAAATCAAGAAATGAAAAGTAAAGCAGGAGATGTATATTACATCTATGATACTTATGATGAATTGGTAGAAGAAGTAAAAAGACTCATTCATTTAATAAAAAAATATCTTGGAACAGAAGAAACATCATCTGATGAAACCCCAAGTACAGAATCTACTAAAAGAATTGAAGCAAATAGAGAAGTATATCAAGTACCAACAATCTTAGTGGCAGATGATTCCAACATAGTTAGAAATTTTGTAAGTAGAATTTTTAGTGATAGCTACCAAGTAGGGGTTGCTAAAGATGGAAAAGAAGCACTAGAAATCATTGAATCTAACAAAGGAAATACAAATCTAAAAGCCATTCTTTTAGATTTGAATATGCCTCAAGTAGATGGCTTTGCAGTGTTAGATTATATGCAAGAAAACAACTTACTTCAAGATATGCCAGTATCTATTATTTCTGGAGATTCCACAAAAGAAACAATTGATAAAGCATTTACTTATCCAATTGTAGATATGATAAAGAAACCATTTAACGATACAGACATAAAAAGAGTAGTAGAAAAAACAATATATTTTAATGAAATGGACTAAAAAAGGAAAAATTAATTTTCCTTTTTTTCTTCTTCTAATCCTTTTTCAACACGCTTTTTAATAATATCAATTAATTGATTTTTTAATTCTTGATCACTATTTTCCCAAATAATTTCTAAAAAGACACCTAATCCAGGTAAAGTAACTTCATCTTGAGAACGAACAGACTCATCGATTGCTCTACGAAGAGTATCATAATTATCCCCCTTAAAATTATTAATAATATGTTCACGTATACTTAAATTCATGTTTTTCCCTCCTAACAGTATTATGAAGAAAAAAATAAAAAATATACATAGTTGACAAAAAAGAAAGAAAAAAAGATTGCTTTAAATGAAAAATATTGTAATAATAAAAATAAAGGAGAATAGTTATGAAAGAAAAAGGAAATGCAGTTGTATCTATCATCTTATTTATAATCGTTGTAATATTAGTATTATTTATTTTAGTGGAGCATGGTGTAGTAAATATTCCAGGATTTGAATTCCTAAAAATAGAAAATACTACAGCAGATCAAAGCCCAAAAGAAGCAGTAATAGAAACAAGTAATCCAAATGTAAAAGCCTTAATTGAACAAGTACATAATCCAAGTCAACCAATAGATGAAGTTATTTATAAAAATGGTGGAGCAAAAGTATCTGAAATGTCACAAGAATATAAATTTGCTATAGCAACAAATAATAAAAATTTATCTTTAACAGCAATGACTCCAACACCAGAAGGATATACCGCATATATATCAGAAAAAGATGTAAAAGCAGCTTATGAGAAATTATTTGGACTAGGAACTTATAAAGCAACAACAAGCTTTAATTTTGGATGTGCACCAATGACATATGACAATGTAAATGCTCGTTACGTAACCAATGTAACTGACTGCGGAAATGCTATAACACCAACAAGCGTCTCAGAAGAAGTAGTAGAAGCAACAAAGTCAGAAAAAAATTTAACAGTAGTAACAGCTGTAGTATTCTATGACTCTGCATCAGGAAAATTATACAAAGATGCTAATCTAACAGAAGAAATACAAATAACGAATAAAGCGACACTAACAGAGGAGCAGTTATCTCAGTATACGATAGAAAATGCTAACTCTCTACAACAATATAGATACACTTTTAATATAGGAACAGATGGTTTTTACTATTACGATAGTGTAGAAAGAATTAATGGATAAAGAAAGGAAACTTTCTTTTCTTTTCAGTTTATAGTACAATAATCTTGGTGATAACATGAAATTACAAATAGACAACAATATTTATCCAATTGTAATTGAGAGAAAAAAAAGTAATAAAAACACCTATATTAGAGTAAAAAAAGATATGACAATTCAAGTGACAACAAATTATTTTACAAGTCAAAAAGCCATCACCAAACTAATAGAAGAAAATACAGATAAAATAGAAAAAATGATAAATCAACAGAAAACAAAAAATGAAAATAACACTGGTTTCTTCTATTTAGGAAAAAAATATGATGTTGTATATGTAGAATATTGTGATATCTCCCTAGGAGAAAGTAAAGTGTTTTTAAATAAAAAATTAGATATTGATAAATGGTATAAAAAACAAGCCCAAGTTATTTTTAAAGATCATCTGGACAACATATACCATAGATTTTCTAAAAGAATTCCCTATCCAGATTTAAGAATACGTAAGATGACAACAAGATGGGGCGTATGTAATGTCAAAACAAAAACAGTGACATTAAACTTAGAACTAATTAAAAGGGATACAAAATACTTAGATTATGTGATTGTTCATGAATTATCTCATTTAATTCATGCCAATCATTCTTCAAAATTCTGGGATTTAGTAGAAGAAAATATGCCAGACTATAAAAAATACCGAAAGGAGATGAAAGACTTTTAATGGTAATCACAAGCTTAGATAATGAAAAAGTAAAAAAATATAGAAAATTAAAAAAAAGAAAATATAGAGAAGAATATGGAGAGTTTATTGTAGAAGGAATGCATTTAGTATTAGAAGCATTCAAAAGTGGTATTATCGTAGAATTAATTATGGAAGAAAATTCAGCAATACCACTACCTTGTCCATATGTTTATGTTACAAAAGAAATTATTGAAAAAATCTCTGATTTAGATACTCCAACAGACATTATGGCTCTATGCAAAAAGTTGCCAGATAGAGACATTATTGGTGAAAAAATATTAATATTAGATGAAGTGCAAGATCCAGGCAATTTAGGAACTATACTAAGAAGTGCTAAAGCATTTGATATAGAAACGGTAATACTATCAGAAAATACAGTAGACTTATATAATCCTAAAGTTGTTCGAGCAACCCAGGGAATGCTATTTCATTTAAATATTATAAGTAGAAAAATAGATAGTATTATAGATGTAATTAAAAGTAAAAATATTCCAGTTTATGGAACCTCTGTAGATTATGGAATTGATGTTTGTGAATTATCTAAAAAAGATAAATCAAAATATGCTCTAATAGTAGGAAATGAAGGAAATGGTGTACGAGCAACAACCCTTGAAAAATGTGATAAAAGATTATACATAAAAATGAATGAAAAAGTAGAAAGTTTAAATGTTGCAGTTGCAACAAGTATTCTACTATATGAGTTAGATAAAAATGAGTAAAGTTTATTTAGGAAGAATAACTTCAACACATGGAATCAAGGGAGAATTAAAAATAAAAAGTGATTTTCCATACAAACAAAAAGCATTTAAAATAGGAAATCACTTATACATAGATAACAAAATGTATGAAATAAAATCGTACCGAGTACATAAAAATATGGACATGGTAACTTTAGATGATTATCATGACATTAATGAAGTCTTATTTTTATTAAAAAAGAAGGTATATATTGATAAAGAAGAATTAAAATTAGATAAACAAGAAGTACTAGATGAAGAGTTATTGACTTACAAAATCTTGACAACGTCAGGAAAAAGAGGAATAATAAAAGAAATATTTTTTGCAAGTCCTACTAACAAAATTATGCGAGTAGAATTTGACAAAGAAATTCTTGTACCCATGAATTCTCCATTAATGAAAATAGATGTAGATAAAAAAGAAATCATAGTTGATGAAATATTAGAAATGTAGGTGGTAGTATGAAAATTGATATTTTAACACTCTTTCCA
>USGP01000017.1 GCA_900554315.1 uncultured Mycoplasmatota bacterium | reverse complement strand
AAACAACAGCCTTAAATATTTTAGGAGGAATGGATAAGCCAACATCTGGAGAAGTATTAATTGACGGCAAAGATATCACAAAATACTCCAATAAACAATTAATTAAATACCGTAGAAATGATATTGGATTTGTGTTTCAATTCTACAACTTAGTTCAAAATCTTACAGCCTTAGAAAATGTAGAATTAGCAACAGAAATCTGTAAAAAACACTTATCACCAACAAGAACTTTAAAAGCAGTAGGATTAGAAAAACGTCTAAAAAACTTTCCAGCACAATTATCCGGTGGAGAACAGCAACGTGTAGCAATAGCTAGAGCGGTAGCAAAAAGTCCCAAAATTCTACTTGCAGATGAACCAACTGGAGCTTTAGATGATGAAACAGGAAAACAAATATTAAAAGTATTAGAAAAATTATCTAGAGAAGATAAAATGACCGTAATTATTATTACTCACAACAGTGCGATTGCTCCAATTGCAGACAAAATTATTAGATTTAAAAATGGAAAAGCAGAGTCTACAACTATAAATGAGCATCCGCAAAAAGTAGAGGATATCAACTGGTAATGAAAAAATTATTAAAAGAAACCATTGTCTGCATGGTAAAAACTAGTAAAAGATTTCTATCCATTCTAATAATTGTATTGTTAGGTGTAGGATTTTTTGCTGGAATAAGAGCGGTCTCACCAGATATGGAAAAGACATTAGACAGTTATTATGATGAAACAAACACCTATGATATTATGATTACTTCTAATTATGGGGTAAGTGATGCCATACTAAATCAATTAGAAGAAGAGTATGATATAGAAGGAACATATAACTTTGATGCCATTACTACAAAAAAAGATGATTATGCAACTAAGATTTTATCTTATGATAAAAATGACAAATTAAATCAACCAAAATTAATAAAAGGAAAAATGCCAGAACAAGAAAATGAGGTTGTCGTAGATAACGATTATAAAGACATCATTAAAATAGGAGATGAAATTACTATTGACTCTCCATTAGTAAAAGAGAAAACTCTAACAGTAACTGGTTATGTAGAAAGTCCATTGTATATTTCAACAGAAAGAGATTCTACAAATTTACTATCAGGTACTATTGATTACTATTTATATATGCCAACAGAAAATATCATTAGTCCTCAAAAAACAACAGCCTATATAAAACTAAATACAACAGAAAGTAGATTTACAAAAGACTATGAAAAAGAAATAAGAAAAGAAAAGAAAAAAATTCGTCAAGAATTAAAAAATGAAAAATTAGAAGGACAAACTTGGTATGTATTAGATATCAATTCCAATACTGGATTTTATCAATATAAACAAGATACAGAAAGAATTGATAACGTAGCCAAAGTATTCCCATTAGTATTCTTTATTGTGGCAGTACTAATTTGTTTAACCACTATGACTAGAATGGTAGAGGAAGAAAGAAGTCAAATAGGTACATTAAAATCATTAGGATATAAAGACTCTGCAATTATGTTTAAATATGTACTTTATGCATCCCTTGCTACTATTATCGGAGGAATGATTGGCGTCTTAATTGGCTACCGTTTATTGCCAGATATTGTTTTTGAAATGTATAAAAACATGTATCGAATTGGAGACATTAAATTAAGTTATTATTCATCACTAACTTTCCAAGGAATGATGATTGCCTTACTTTGTACGTTAGGAGCAACAATCTATACTTGCAGAAAAACATTAAAAGAATCTCCTGCCAATTTATTACGACCAGTAGCACCAGCTCCAGGTAAAAGAGTATTATTAGAAAAAATACCATGTATTTGGAATCATCTATCTTTCTCTTATAAAGTAACAGTACGTAATGTCTTTCGCTATAAAAAGAGATTTCTGATGACAATTATAGGAATTGCCGGTTGTACCGGATTAATACTTGCTGGATTTGGATTAAAAGATTGTATTGTAAAGATGGTTCCTCATCAATATGAAGAAATATTTAACTATCAAGTAAAAATCACGTTAGATGAAAATCAAACAAAAGATACAATTAATAAAATTAAAGAAAATAAAAAAGTAAAAGATTTATTACAAATACAAGAAGAAAGCATTACCTTAGATAATAAAGACACAAATCAATCTATAACATTAATTGTTCCAAAGGATAATATAGATGGCTTTATCAAATTACAAGATAGAAAATCAAAAGAAAAGTATCAATTAAAAGATGGTGTTATTGTAACAGAAAAACTAGCCAATCTTTTAGACTTAGAAGAGGGCGATACACTAAAATTTACAGGAACAGATACTTATACTGAAAAAGTATCTAATATTACTGAGAACTATCTATTTCATTATATTTATTTACCAAAAGAAAAATATAAAGGAACATATAATACAGTTTTACTAAAAACCAAAAATATGACTGAAAAACAAGAAAAAAATTTTGCTAACGAATTAAAAGAAATACCGGGGGTATCTAATATTACGTTTACATCTTCTACTAGACATGTTTTTGATGATACAATGGATAGTTTTGCTTATGTTTCTTTGATATTAATTATATCTGCCGGTGCCCTAGCTTTTGTGGTTTTATACAACTTATCTAGTATAAACATTAGTGAACGTCGTAGAGAATTAGCAACCATCAAAGTATTAGGATTTTATGATAAAGAAGTATATCAATACATCAATAGAGAAAATACGATTCTTACTGTAATTGGAATTTTATTAGGTCTTGGAGTAGGAAATATTTTAACAATGTATATTATTAAAACTTGTGAATTAGACATGTTAATGTTTGATCCAACAATCGCTCCACTAAGTTACTTATATGCAATTTTAATTACTGCAGCTTTTGCAATTTTAGTAAATATTATTTTATATTTTTCACTAAAGAAGATTGATATGATTGAATCCTTAAAAAGTGTAGAATAAAGACTGAAAAATCTATTCAGTCTTTTTTCTTTTTCTCTTTAAAAAAACTCACTTTTGATATATAATGATTAAGATAGGAGAGATGATATGGCAACACTAACAAAAAAAGAACTAAGATTAATGGATGAATACTTTAGAGTTTTAAATTATATTTCTGTAGGACAATTATATTTATTAGACAATCCATTATTAAAAAGACCATTGACAAGTAAAGATGTAAAGCCAAATGTAGTAGGACACTGGGGAACAGCTCCAGGACAAAATTTTATTTATATGCATCTTAATAGAGTAATAAAAAAATACAATTTAAAAATGATGTATATCTCTGGACCAGGACATGGTGGAGAAGCCATGATTGCAAATAATTATGTAGAGGGTGTATACACAAAATTTTATCCGAATATTACAGAAGATGAAGCTGGATTAAAAAAGTTATTTAAACAATTTAGCTTTCCAGGAGGAGTCTCTTCCCATGTAGCACCAGAAACACCAGGCTCTATTCATGAAGGAGGAGAATTAGGATATAGTCTTGCTCACGCAGCTGGAGCTGCCTTAGATAACAAAGGACTAATTGTTGCTTGTACAATAGGAGATGGAGAAGCAGAGACAGGTCCGCTAGCAACTTCTTGGAACATTAACAAATTTTTAAATCCGGAAACAGACGGTTATGTGTTACCAATCTTACATCGTAATGGTTATAAAATATCTAATCCAACAGTATTTGGTAGAATGACAGAAGATGAATTAGAAGACTTTTTCTATGGACACGGTTGGAAACCATACTTTGTAACAGGTTCAGATTCATTAAAAATGCATGAAGAAATGGCCAAAACACTAGACAAAGTAATAAAAGAAATCATGAATTTAAAGGGAAGAGCCACAACAGATCATGAATGGCCTATGATAGTTTTAACAACACCAAAAGGTTGGACAGGTCCAAGAGAAGTAGAAGGAAAGCAAATAGAAGGTTGCTTTAGAGCTCATCAAATCCCAATCCCTGTATTAAGAGATAACCCTATGAATTTACCACTATTAGAAAAATGGCTAAAAAGTTATCATCCAGAAGAATTATTTGATGAAAAAGGCAGAGTAAAAAAAGCAATTCGTGATTTAGCCCCAACTCCATCAAAGTGTATGGGAAAAAGCGATTATGCTAATGGGGGATTATTATTAAAAGAAATCATTACTCCAAACTGGGAAGATTATGCTATTTCAGTACCAGCTCCAGGAAGCTTAGAAAAACAAGATATGATTGAATTAGGAAACTATATCAGAGATTTATTTGTACTAAATAAAGATAATAAAAACTTTAGAATTTTTGGTCCGGATGAAGCTTTATCTAATAGATTAAATCATATCTTTGAAAAAGAAAATAGAACATGGAACTCTAAAATTTATAAAAACGACGAATATTTATCACCAACCGGAAGAATAATGGATTCATATTTATCAGAGCATGTATGTGAAGGAATGCTAGAAGGTTACTTATTAACAGGAAGATATGGAATGATGCATAGTTATGAAGCCTTTATGAGAGTAGTAGATTCTATGGTATCTCAACATGCTAAATGGTTAAAAGTCAGTAGAGAAATCATGTGGAGAGCACCAATTGCTTCTCTAAATATCTTACTAACTTCTCATTGTTTCCAACAAGATCACAATGGATATACGCATCAAGACCCAGGATTTCTAAATCATCTTGCAACCAAAAAGAAAGATATAGTAAGAATCTATTTGCCACCAGATACGAATTGCTTGTTAGCGGTTTTTGACCATTGTATCAAAACCAAAAATGAAATTAACGCAATTGTCGCTAGCAAACATCCTCGTCCTCAATGGTTAACCAAGGAACAAGCAAAAGCACATTGTGCCAAAGGTATTGGTATTTGGGATTTTGCTAGTAACGATGGAGGAAAACCGGATGTTATTATGGCTTGCTGTGGAGAGACACCAACTCTTGAGACATTAGCAGCAGTAGATATCTTAAGAAGCTGTGTAAAAGATATCAAGATTAGAGTAATTAATGTAGTAGACTTAATGAAATTAGCTCCTAGAATAAAACATCCACATGGATTAACTGAAGAAGAATACAACAAACTATTTACCAAAGAAACACCAATCATCTTTAACTTCCATGGCTATCCATCTTTAATAGAACAATTAACGTATACCAGAGAAAATAGAAATATGCATATCCATGGATATCAAGAAGAAGGAACCATCACTACAACATTTGATATACGTGTTCAAAACGAAATCGATAGATTCCATTTAGTAATAGATGCCTTACTACATATTCCAAGATATCAAAAGACATCCAAAGTACTAATTGATTGGTGTAATGACATGTTAAAACAACATAAAGCTTATATTAGACAAAATGGAGAAGACTTACCATATATTAAAAACTGGAGATGGAAATAAGACACGATGTGTCTTTTTCTTTTTAGAATATTTTGTTATAATAAAACTAGGAGGGTTTCTTATGAATTTTAACTATCCAAAAAAATATACTTATATGCCAAAAATAACAAAAGTAACATCACCATCAGACCCACGGTGGCCAATTGTCCATGAAGAAATAGAATGTTATCTTCCAGTAGTCTGTTATGTAGTAACAAAAAGAGAAAATTATAATCCAGATGGAACTAGTTTCATAGACTATGATGTACTACTTAGTAGAGATAAAGAAACACTAGAAGAAAAAGCTTCTTTGGAAAAGAAAGAAGCAGTAACCAGAAAAGGCTATGAAGTATCAGATGACTATGATGAAATATTCAGTCTATGTACAGAGAAAAATGAAGACCTACTAAGAAGACAATTTACTTTAGACCAACAATTATGGAAAGAAATTCAAGATGACTTCTATAATCGTCAAGCAAACTATATTATGATGGTGGAGGCCCCCTTAACAGAAGAAAATAAAGAAAGAAGGATGTAAAATGAAAGAAGAATTAAAAAATATATTTTTAATGGGATTAGGTGCTATGTCAATGACAAATGAAAAAGCCCAGGAATTAAAACAAGACCTTTTAAAAAAGGGAGAAGAAATGGTTGAAAAGGGAAAAGTGGCCAACGAAGAATTAAAACACAATATTAAAGAAACTCTAAAAGAAAATGTAACAGTAGTAGTACAAGAAGATGTTTCTAAAGAAAAATTAGCAGAAACAATAAAATCATTAAGTAAAGAAGAAAAAGAGGAGTTACTTAAATTATTAAAAGAAGAAAAGAAAGAGAAAACACCAAAAGATGAAAAATAATCCCTCTAGATTAGGTGAAATCATTGCGATTATTAAAAAATATCACTTAACTAAGAATATTACTCCAGAAAATGTAAGACATACTTTAGAAGAATTGGGACCAACATTTGTAAAAATGGGCCAAATTTTATCTTCCAGAGACGATCTAATTCCAAAAGAGTATTGTGAAGAATTACAAAAACTAAAACATGCTGTAAAACCAATGCCATTTGAAAAAGTTGAAGAAATACTAACGCAAGAGTATGACTGTTCTCCAACAGAAATATTTAAAGAATTAGATCACAATCCAGTGGGGTCTGCATCTATCGCTCAAGTCCATAAAGCAAAATTAAAAACTGGAGAAATAGTAGCGGTAAAAGTAAGAAGAGAAAATATTGAAGAGTTAATGGAGCGAGATGCGAAATTATTAAAAAAAGTAATCAGTATCTTAAGATTAAATAAGATATTTGGAGATATTATAGATTTAACCCAAGTAATTGATGAAATGTATGATAGAGCAAAAGAAGAGATGGACTTTTATACGGAAAGAAAACATATAGAAGAGTTTTCTGAAAATAACAAAGAACTAGTATATTTAAAACCATTAAAAGTCTATAGTAAATACTCAACAAACAATATTTTAGTAATGGAATATATTGATGGATATAATATTTCTGATACAGAAGAATTAAAACAAGCTGGTTATGACTTAGATGAAATTGCTGATAAACTTGCCCATAACTATCTAAAACAAGCAATAGATGATGGCTTTTATCATGCTGATCCTCATAGTGATAATATAAAAATAATCGATGGTAAAATAGCCTATTTAGACTTTGGTATGATGGGGAGATTATCGAAAAGAAATCGAACTCTACTATCCGAGTGCATCATGGCCATTGTAAAAAACGATATCAATGAAGTAGCCCATCTTTTCACATTGTTAGATGTATCCAATCACCAAGTGGATTATATGCAATTAAAAAATGATATTAGAAAAGTATTAGATAAAAACAAAACAACAGCCATTATAAATATTGATATTAAAGAATTTGTAACAGAAGTATTTATTCTATTAAGAAGAAACGAAATTACTTTACCAAAAGAAATAACAATGTTAATAAGAGGAATAGTTGTATTAGAAGGAACATTAGAAAAAATAAGTCCTAATATTAATTTATTAGAAGTATTAGAAGCAAAAGTAAATCCGAAAGAAGCTCTTTTTAATAAAGATAAAATGACAGACTTTGCCTTATCTAGTATAAAAAGTGGAGCAAATCTCTTATTAATACCAAAAGAAGCACTAACAACCTTACGCGGTATTAATAGTGGAGAGTTAAGATTTAATATTGAATTAAATGATTCAAAACATCAAATTGATAGAATAGAAAGAATTGTTCACTTAGTAATTATTAGTGCTTTAGATGTTGCTTTTATTATAGGTACAAGTCAAATGGTATTAAAAGCAGATGGTTCCTTACCATTTATCTTCTATTTATACATGACAGGTGCTATTATCTGTACAATTTGGCTTTTATACAAATTAATCATTTCAAAATTTAAAAAGTTCTAGCAGAAAAAAATAAATATTTTAGGAGAACGAATGAAAAAGAGTTTATCATTAATATTATTAATAACCCCGATTATACTATTAATAACTGGATGCAATAAAACAGACAACCTAAAAGGGACTTGGATTGCGAAACCTAAAGATCAATCAGTCTATATAGTAGATTATATCGATGGAAAAAAAGTAACACGAGGAGGAAAAAGTTCTTATTATTTAACTTTAGATGGTAAAGGAAATTATCAATTAGAAATGGGAAATTATAATGAAAAAGGAACATATGTTTTGAAAGAGAAAAATATAACATTTATAAAAGAAGAATCTTTCCATAATTTCATCTTTTTCTTTTGGTTTCATTTTTCCATGTAAATATGCTACTTTATATTCCAAAGAAAAATAAAAAGCTGACCTTTAATTTAAGGTTAGCTTTTATATTGAAAAAATTAAGAAAATATGATATAATATAGAAACTTTTAGGGGGAAGGGTTATGGCTAGTTTATGGGAAAGAGAAAGCGAAAGTTATCGTACGAAAATATTAGAAATACAAAGTCAAAAAGAATTATTAAGAGAATTAGAAAAATTATTTCAAAATCGTCCAACTCAAGCAGAAATAGATACTTTTTTTCAACAAAAAAATTTAGTATATCCATATTACTACTATATAGAGGCATTAAAGAGAACAACTCTACCAGCAAATACCGAAGATAATGTAAATTTCTATTACTATACCAATAATTTATATTATAAAACCCATCCTCTAGCAATGTCTAATACTTGGACAAGTAACGATTTAACAGAAGAAGAACAAAATGCGACTTTAAATCCTCAAATAATAGAATATATAGATAGTAAATTACCTAAAGATATTACAGATACCTTAGAAAAATCAATTGCCATTTATATTTTATTAGGAGAAATTGTAAGATATGATTCTAAATATTTATGTCACCAAGACTTCTCTAAACTAGATCCCATCAATGCCATCAATTTATCCAATAACGAAATTATTTGTCGTGGTTGGGCAATCATGTATCATAAGTTATTAGAACACTATCAAATTCCTTCTTCTATCTATGGAAAATACCATCTATCTGTAACAATTCCATATAAAAAAGCAATTTATGATGCCGATGGTTTTGCTTTTGGACAAGATGAAATTATGTCAGACGTTGGTAGAATCCAATTTGGTCTTGGAATATCAGGATTAAAAGTATTAGAAGTTCCCACCTGGAACGAGGAAGAAGAGTATTATAAACAACAAGAATTAGAAGAAAAAATTGATAAAGTTTACAAAAAACTAGGAAAAAGAAATGTATCAGAAGCGTCTTTTACTAAAAGACTCACAAAACTAAGTAGAATACTAGAACACTCTAGTAAAGGAAACACAAAAGAAGAAATAGAAAAACGAATAAGTCTTTTAAACTGGTTTTATCATTTGCCATTAGGACAAGGTGCCAGTCTAGAACGATATCAAATGATTAGAAAATATAGTCATTTTCTATTTGACGACTTTCCATTTTCATCCATTCATACAACATCTGTCTATGAACCTACAAAAGATGATGTTCATGTAAGAAGAGTAATAAAAATAGAAGATGATCAACATCAAAATCATTATTTTTTACAAAGCCAAGAAGGTTTTACAGAAACAGCTATAGAACAATTTAGAGAAGCTTTTCAAGAATCCATACTAATTCCAAGACATAGAATGCAAGCAGAAGAGTTCTTTGAATTGCCAAAACAAGATAAAAAACAGGCAATAAAAGTAAGAAAATAACTTCTTACTTTTTTTGTAAAAAAAAATTTAAAAAAATTAGCACTCACACTTGACAAGTGCTAAAAACAGTGTTATAACATAATTGTAAATGAAAGGAAGATGATAAATATGGATTTAATGCCAAGAAGATTTTTTGATGATATATTTGATGATTTCTTAACTACAAGAAAGGAACAAAACATGAAATGTGATATCTATGAAAAAGGTGGCGATTATCATATTGAAATGGACATTCCTGGATTTAACAAAGATGAAATTTCCGTTTCAACAAAAGATGGATATTTGACAATTACTGCTGAAAAGAATTCAGAAGATAACGAAGAAGATAAAGAGAAAAATTATATTCGTCGTGAAAGAACTTATGGTAAATATGAAAGAACATTCTACCTAGGTGATTTAGACGAAGATAAAATCAATGCTTCATTCGAAAACGGAATGTTAAAGATTGTAGTTCCTAAGAAAGAAGAAACAAAAGACACTAAAAAAATGATTGAAATTAAATAAAAACAGCTCCTAATTTAGGAGTCTTTTTTTTGCTCAAAATCTACATTTTCTACTCTTGACGAAAGATATAATATAGGTTAAGATATGCATAGAAAGAGGTGAATGGCATGACCCAGAAAAAAGGAAAAGGTTTTCCTATGATTATGACAATAATATTTATAGTAATTATTATTTATCTATTTGCCACCATCCAACAACCTTATGTTGTATGTAGTAAAAAAACAACGAATGACTTAGGTATTGAAGTAGATGAAAAAATACAAGTAACATTAGATAGTAATAGTATTGAAAAAATGGATTTAACAAAAACCATAATCTTCCCACCGCAATATTTAAATGAAGAAGATAACTATTTAGATAATATGCGCTACATACTAAAGAAATCTTATGATTATTTACCAAAGAAAACCGTAAAAATATCTCAAGAGTCCGATAGATTAATTGCTAATATCGTAGTAGATGATGATGAAACAGTTGTTTTAAATAATATTGAATTTACAGACAATGATAATTTACAGATTAAAATTAATGCAAATACAAAAGCAAAAGATGTCGTTACTTTAAAAGTAAATGATTCTTATACTGAAGGTGAGTTTATGACACATATGAAAAATAATGGATATACCTGTAATTAATGCAAGACTATAATATTGATGAATTAATAGGTGCCATAGACTTTGAAAAAAATAAGCTACATAAAACAAAATATGATATATTTTTAACGACATACGAAATAGATACATTAAATAAATATCATATTCCATATGATACTTGTACAAATGCAAAACAAATTTTACAAAGAATAGAATCCATTATTTTGGACTTAGATAAAGAAGATCAGGAAGAATTAGACCAAGTAAGTATGACAATTGCAGAAAGAGACTATTATCAAAATACGAATAAATAATAGAAAATAAAAATATTTATGGTATAATATATATAGAAGGCTGTACAAAATATACAGGCCTTTTTTTGTGAATTATAGGAGGAAAAAATGAATCGTATTATGCCCAATGAATGGGATCAAATGCTATTGAAGTACCGTTTTGCTATGACATTATTAAATGCAGAATTAGAAATTCTACTAAAAGAACATGAATTTAGAACAGGGAATAATCCCGTAGAACATATAAAAAATAGATTAAAATCAGAAAATAGTATTATAAAAAAATTAGAAGATAAAGGATATGAACCAACGGTAGAAAATGTAGAAAAATATATTCATGATATTGTAGGATTTAGAATTGTATGCCAATTTTTATCAGATGTATATGACATAGTAGAAATTATAAAATCGTCTCATCTTTTCCAAATAACAGAAGAGATAGATTATATAAAAAATCCAAAAGAATCTGGTTATAGTAGTTATCACATGATTATACTAGTTCCTATCCATTTAGAAGGGAAAAAGGAATATGTAGAAGCTGAAATACAAATTAGAACAGTTGCGATGGACTTTTGGGCATCACTAGATCACAAACTACAATATAAATTACCAAAAGACATACCTGTATATTTAAAAAGAGAACTACTATCATGTTCCGATGAGATGCAAGAAATAGATAAAAAGATGCAACATCTATATGATATTGTGAAAAAGTATACAGATAAAAACTAGGAGGTAACTTATGAACTATATGATGGATAAAATAAATTTATTAGAAAATAAAGAGGCAATTATTGATGAGGCTGACAAAATTGTAAAAGAATTAGTAGAGAACAATAAATTAGATAATAGTGAAAAGTTAATGACCATAGAATTGGCTATGGCAAAATTAAATTATAATCTTTATCATATAAGTGGAGATAATATAGAAGAAATGCCTGATTAGCATTTTTTCTTTTTGAAATAAAAAAACCGTGATAAAATAAAAAAAGAAAGAAGGGACGTATATGATTTACTTAGACTATAGTGCAACAACACCAGTAAATGAAGAGGTGTTAAATAGTTATATAGAAACAACCAAAAAAGTAATAGGAAATCCAAATTCTTTACACAAACTAGGAGTAGAAGCAAAGAATTTAATTGATGCCGCAACCAGACAAATAGCTAATATTTTAAAAGTAAAACCTACAGAAATTATATACACCAGTGGGGCTAGCGAATCAAATAATACAGCAATAAAAGGAATATGTTTAAAGTATCAAAATAGAGGGAAACATATTTTAACAACGCCATTTGAACATTCTTCTGTTGAAGAACCATTAAAATATTTAGAAAAACAAGGCTTTGAAGTAGAATATATAAAAATTGGAGAAGATGGCAAAGTAGATTTAGAAGATTTAAAAAATAAAATGAGAGAAGATACTATTTTAGTAACAGTTGCTAGCATCAACAGTGAATTAGGAATTAGACAACCAATTTCAGAAATAGGAAAAATTGTAAAAGAACATCCCAAAGCATATTTTCATACAGATATAACGCAAAGTATGGGAAAAGAAAAAATAGATTTAAGTAATGTAGATTTAGCAAGTTTTTCGGCCCAAAAGTTTTATGGTATGAAAGGAATAGGGGCATTAATAAAAAAAGAAAATATTGTAATAGAACCGTTGATTCATGGAGGAAAATCAACAACAAAAGATAGAAGTGGAACTCCTCCAACAGCCCTAATTGTATCAATGGCAAAAGCTTTGCGTTTAGCCTATGAAAATTTAGAAGAAAAAGAGAAAAAAGTACAAGAGTATAACAACTATCTAAGAGAAGCTTTAGAAAAAGAACATATTACCATCAATAGTCCTAAAGATGCGATTCCTAACATTTTAAATATTAGCATTGAACAAATAAAGCCAGAAACATTTCTACATGCTTTAGAAGAAAAAGATATTTACATTTCAACAAAAACAGCATGTTCAACTTCTAGTGCTTCCCACGCTGTATATGCTTTAACCCAAGATGAAGAAAGAGCTAATCATAGTCTAAGAATCAGTTTATCTTATTTAACCACAAAAGAAGAATTAGACACTTTTATCAAAGAATTAATTCAAATAAGAAATGAGTTGAGTAGTTTATATGTTAAAAAGAATCATTAGTGTTTTAGGAATCATAATAGTAACACTAGTAGTAACAATGCCAAATGTAAAAGCCAAAGAACAAGTGAACTTATATTTATTCTGGGGAGATGGTTGTCCACACTGTGCTGCAGAAAAAGAATATTTGTCAGAACTTCAAAAAGAATATGATAACTTAAATGTTAATTTATATGAAGTTTGGTATAACGAAGAAAATGAAGCTTTTTTAGATCAAATTGCAACAGAACTAAATGAAAATTTCACTGGAGTTCCGGTAACAATCATTGGTCAAACAGTTATTACCGGCTTTTCCACATCCACCGAACAACAATTAAGAAGAGCAGTATCTTACTATAGTGAGAATAAACATCAAGATATGGTGGATGAAATCAAAAATGGTACCTATGAAGCCAAAAAGAAAATTCCTGACGAAGAATTTCAAAAAGAAGAAAAAAAGATTGATAAAGATACCAGTATGACATTACCAATTATAAAAAATGTAAATTTTAAAAACTACGATTTAACAACTGCAATTCCGATATTAGGTTTATTATCAGCTTTTTCACTACCACTTCTATGGTTATTCTTAACAGCTATTATAATATCCTCTACCAAAAGTACAGAAAAAGAAAGGTTTATTCATTACTTTCTTGCTATTTTACTACTTACCATTTCATCAACTGCATCAGCATTCTTAAATGCAAACTTCATTCATCTGTTAAGTAGATTATTAATTATAATAATTAGTGCCTCCCTTGCTATATCGATATTACAAAAAAGAAAGTACCCTAAACATCTAACTACCGTTCTATTAGTAATCTTTGCTATCCTTGCAGGATTTTTAGCAAATCCTCAGTATTTAACCATTGTAAATACTTTAATAGAAACAAATGACTTATCAATTTGGATACAAATTCTTACGAAAATTGGATTTTTATTAACTATGATTGTTACCTACATTGCTTTAATAATAGCATTTAGTTTTATTTGGAATAAAGTAAAAGAAGATTACAAAAATAAAATTCAAATAGCCGTTTTAATACTTACGATGATTGTCATGATATTTCTATAAAATATGAAATATAGTTTACGAAATAAAAAAAGTCGTGTATAATTAAACATAGAATAGAGAGGTTGCGCTATGGATAATAGAGAAATGGCAGAATTAATTGATATTGATGGATTATCTACTGAAATAGAAGTAGTAACTTTTTTAAATTCAGAAGATGATAAAAGGCAATATGTAGTGTATACCAAGGGTGAGGTCCAGGAGGAAACTGGAAATCAGGTAATTTATATTGCTAAAATTTTGCCAGATGGTGGTGTCTTTCGATTAGAAGAAATTACTGATGATATTGAATGGGTAAGTGTTCAACATTTATTAAAAGCAATCGCCAATGCGCAAACTCAAGTGAGTTAGGGGTGATGGCTAATGGATGATATCTATGAATTTGATAATAGTAAATATCGATTAGCGTCAATGCAAATGAAAGCCATTGCCTACGATATTGTAACAGAAATAGCTAGAAAAAAACTTGCCTTAAAAAAAGGAAATCTACAATCAGAAGAACAAGAACAATTATTAAATCAATTAACAACGATAAGTGACAATATAATTGATTTAACAGATACTTTAGAGCAACAATTACAACAATTAGATGAAATGCCAGAAGATTTAGAAGAACAAGAAATACAAAAACCAAAACAAGAAAAGCAAATTTCTGAGCCAGTAAAAAGTACTGAGACTACGCCTGCCATTCCAAAATCTTCTTTGCCACCAATTACACCAGTAGAAGAAAAAACTATACCAACACCAGAACCTATAAAAGAAGAAAAGAAAGTAGTGGAAGAATCAGTATCAAGCAGTATTCCAACTACAGAAGTTCCAAAGAAAGAAGAACTTCCTAGTATAAAACCTATTGTAAAAGAAGAAAAAATAGAAGAGACACCAAAAGAAAAAGAAACACAAAAAGAAGAGGAAGCTCCTGCCATAGATTTACCTAAGATAGAAATACCAGAACCAAATTTAGAACCAGTAGAAGAGACCAAAGAAGAACCTCAATTAGAGATTCAACCAGTTATGAAAGAGGAAGAACCGGTTCCACAACCAGAACCACCAACCGAAGAGGAGCCACAAGAAGAAAAAGAACCATCAGTAACAGAAGAACCCCAGATGGCCTCAGCTTTATCAGCACCAACAAGTGATGAAGCACCAGCTGGTCAAAAACGCTTCCAAAAGACAACTAAGGAAGTCTCTAAAGCAATTATGGTTAGACCAAACCAATTAGAAAATCTTCGAAAATCAAGAATTCATCAAGAACAAATATTAGCTGCAAAAGGCTTATTGCCAGAAGTAACAGAACAAGAACAAGAAGAAGAAATAAAACAACAAGTACCAAAAGAATTACCGGATGATGTAGAAAGAAAAATAGAAGATTTAACAGTAAAAGCAAGTATCTATTATAATGAAGGAGAATTAGACAAAGCTCAAGAGTTATATGATGAAATTAAAGAACTAAACAAACAATATCAATAAGGAAGTGAATCATATGGAAGAAATAGAGATGTTAGAAGTAGAAGATACTACAACTCCAAAACAATACTTGGAAAAATTAATAGCTTTTTCTACCAAAACAACCCAAGAAAACTCCATTGTATATAAATTTGATATTGATAATAATTATTGTCATTGTGAGACCATAATATATGAAATTAATGGATCTAATGAAAAATTAGAAAAAGAAACTTTTTCTGATATTGAAAAAACAAAAAAAGAATTAATTGAACCATTTTTAAAATATTTTTCAGATAATAATAAAATTGTAATTAATAATATTTCACCAAGTTTAGGTGAGACGAGTAATTTAAAAATTATTAGTGAATCCAACGACATGTGTGAAATTCACGGAATGTTAGATGAAGATATCACTAGAATGTCAGAGCTAGTTAGTCATACCGAAAAAGAAGCTGCATCTCAACAAGCGAAGATAGATGAACGAGGAGTAGGTAATACTTTAGCTTTTGTTTTCAGCGTCTTAATTCTAGGTGCAATTATTCTAGCAATGTTATTCCCTAATTTTTTAAAATAAAGCCTATTTAGGCTTTTTTTTTATTTACAAATTTGTTACAATTAGATAGAAGAGTAGGAGGCGCTTATGTCAAGAAAGAGTCAAGTTCAATTAGCGGAAGTCCTAATCGCCTTCTCATTAATTTTAATCATAATTGGAATTGGTTTGGGATTAGAAAAAAAGACAATAGTAAATCCTGTAACCAATACCCATGTTGTAGGTACTGTCAACACCTCAGATATTAACATTACAACAACAGAAGATCCAGTAACAGAGCAGACCCCAGAACAACAAGAACCAACACAACAGCCTACAACACCTGCAGTAGAAAATAAAGAACAAGCACAACAAAAAGCTGCAACTACATCTTTAGAACAGACGAACAAGGACTTAAGAAATTCTATTCAAAGAAATTATGGTGTAACGATAAGGTACGGAGCAGAAACAAATGGTTATAGAATTTCAGGCTTATCAACATCTATGTTGACAGATGCTACAAAAATTAATGACGTGCTAAGTACCTTAAACTATAATTTATCATTATATCCACCAGGATTCTTTGATGAGACAAAAAATGGGGGATATACATTGACTCTATATTTAATTAAATGTTATTCCCAAAAAAATGTAACAGGAATCACAGACTCTTCAACATCAAACATTATTATTTCACTAGCAACAGATTATAGCTTTGTAGAAAGCTTACATCATGAAATTTATCATTATATAGAAAAATACATGTATGATAGAGGCGCAAATTATACTACTTGGAACAATCTAAATCCACAAGATTTTGTATATGGATTAGCCAATAGTTCACTATCTTACACAACAGGAAACAATCCAAATGCTTCTTTTGTCAATAATTATGCTCAAACTGATGAATATGAAGATAGAGCATCAACATTTGAATATATGATGTCGCAAACAGAAGCCAGTTGCCTACAAACAGGAACACCAATTTGGAAAAAAGCAAAATATATATGTGAACAAATAGATGCAGTCTTTCGAACTGTAACACCAAGTAACACAGAATATTGGGAAAGATATGTATATAATTAGGAAGGGGAAAATATGAAAAGAGTAATTATTAACGAAGATAATTTAGATATAAAAAAAGTAGAGGATTCTGTAATTAGAGTAAAAGCTCTAATGGTAAATGACAAAAATGAATTATTGGTCGTACATAATAATTATACTTATCAATTCCCAGGTGGTCATTGGAGAGACAACGAATCACTAGAAGAAAGTTTAAAAAGGGAAATAAAAGAAGAAACAGGGATTGATAGTACAATAGAAAATGGACCATTTATGGTAATAGAAGAATACTATGATAACTACTTAGATACTGGAAAAGCTAGATGCAATAAAATGTATTATTACATTGTAAAATGCAATGCTGGACCAAAAGTAGAAGAAATGAATTTATCAGAATTAGAAAGAACAACAGATTTTAACTTATTCTATATTCCAATAAAAGATATGGAACAATTCCTAAGAGAAAGTATGGTAAATAAATCTATTGAAAATGTAATTGGAAAAGAGATGCTAGCTGTCATGCAAGAATATAAAGAAAAATTCATGGGAGGAAAATAGTATATGAAAGTTTTAGTTACCGGAGGATTAGGCTATATTGGAAGCCATACTTGTGTAGAATTACTACAAGAAAATGATGAAGTAGTAGTATTAGATAATTTATCTAATTCAAAAGAAGAAGTAAAAGATAAAATAAAACAAATTACAGGAAAAGAAGTAAAATTTTATCGTGGTGATATGATAGATGAACAACTATTAGATAAAATATTTACAGAGGAACATATCGATGCTGTAATAGATTTTGCAGCTTACAAAGCAGTAGGGGAATCTGTACAAAAACCAATTGAATATTACACAAATAATGTCTCTACAGTTCTTGTTTTATTAAAAGAAATGAAAAAACATAATGTGAAAAAAATTGTCTTCTCATCTAGTGCCACAGTATATGGAGATCCAGAAAGAGTACCAATTAAAGAAACTGATAAAATTGGTGGGACAACAAATCCATATGGAACCTCTAAATTATTTGTAGAACAAATATTAAAAGATTTATATAAATCAGATAATACTTGGGACATTGCTATTTTAAGATATTTCAATCCAATTGGTGCTCACGAAAGTGGATTGATTGGAGAAGAACCTAATGGCATTCCAGCAAACTTAATGCCATATATCGCCAAAGTAGCCAGTGGAGAGTTAGAATGCTTATCTGTATTTGGAAACGATTATCCAACCAAAGATGGAACAGGAGTAAGAGACTATATTCATGTAGTAGATTTAGCAAAAGGTCATATTAAAGCTCTAGAAAAACTAGAGAAAGAGCAACAAGGCTTATATATCTATAACCTAGGAACTGGTGTAGGATATAGTGTACTAGACTTAGTAAATGCTTTTGAAAAAGTAAATCATGTAAAAGTAAATTATAAAATCGCCAATCGTAGACCAGGAGATATTGCAGAATGTTATGCAGATCCAACTAAGGCCAAAGAAGAACTAGGCTGGGAAGCAACAAAAACGATAGAAGATATGTGTAGAGATGCTTATAATTTTATTATGAAAGAAAAAAAGAGTAACTAAAAAAGTTATTCTTTTTTTTGTAAAATAGTAAAAAAAATGATATACTAAATATAGAAAATAGGAAAGATAAGAAAACAGACAAGTACTTAGACTTGTTTCTTTTTTGTAGAAAGGGGAAAGAATATGAAAAAGAAAATACCAGTAATAATTGTATCTGTTTTTATTTTAGTAATAGCGGTAACACTATTAATATCAAAACCAAGCTATAGTTCTCCAATAGGAAATCCTGACTGCCCAACAACATTAAAAGTAGAACAGTCAAAAGAAACCCTATCATTAATAAAGACAGATTATGAAGAAATAACCTTACCAAAAGAAATATATACTTATAAAAAAGACGGAAGTTTATATGATAATGTAGGACTACTATTAAATAGAAATACAACGAAATATGATGAACTAAAAGATGTAGAAAAGTATGATAATTTAACAGATTATATTTCTATGTTAATTCCAGACGTTAGTGAAGACGCTTTTGAAAATAGATATTATAGACAAATCATTCTATGGTGGTATATGGACTTACTACAAGGGATGGATAACAATCATAATTATATAGATGGAACAAAATATCCAATAGAAGATAATTCTAGTGACAAATATGATAGACAAGGAAACTATCAATTTGATAATAGTCTATCTGCTCTTGAAAAGAAAGCAATATTAGAATCAGACAATGGGAAAATCGTAGTAGATACCTTAACAAAAATTGTAAAATACGCTGAATGGCTTGAAACAGAAGAAGGACAAAATACTACAAATCCTAAATTATATTTAAATGAAATAGATACAAGTAAAATAAAACTACATGTAACAGATGATTACATAGAAACCAACTTAATTTATCCAGAAAGTGTAGAAGACTATGCTATAGGTTTTACAAATTATAAAGTAAAAGTATCCTCACCATATACAATAGTGGATAAAAATGGCCAAGAAAGAACAGAATTTAAAAGTGTAGAAGGATTTAAAGTAAGAATTCCAATAGACAAAGTAAATCCAGAAAAAATAAGATTTGATTTTACTATTCAAGGTATTACACGTGATCAACAGACATTTGTTTACCTATCAAGCATGCTTTTCCCTAAACCACAAATGGGCTATGATACAGACCCTCTACCTCCAGGAGTCATTACGAACTGCATTGGAGACTATGAAGACTTAGAAATCTTCCAGCCATTAGATACTAGTTATGAAGTAAATAGTGGAAGAGTAAATATCAAGGTAATCAATGCTGAAACAAAAGAAAATTTATCTGGCGCTGAAATTACAATTTATAATGCCAATGGAGAAGAAGTTTATCGTCAAACGACAACAGCAAGTGAAATTAATCTAATATTACCAGTAGGAGAATATATGATAAAACAAACTAGTACTCCACCAAATTTTGAAGCCAAAACCATTCAACAAAGAATAGAAGTGCAGACTGGTAATCCTGTCAATGCTGTATTAGAAAATATTCCTCTAATAGATGTACCAAATACCAGTATGTCATCAAAGTATCTTCCAGTACTTGGCTTTGCAGTACTGATTCTAGGTATTATCATTTTAGGAGCTATCATCAAAAATAAAAAGCATGAATAAAAGAGCAAGATTGCTCTTTTTTTGTAAAAATATGTAAAATAATTATAAGATTAACACAAACTATAGTAAAAGATGTTATACTTAAGATAGATGAGAAAGTAGCGGTGAAGAATATGAGACGATGTCCTAATTGCGGAGAACCATTACAAGATCTTGATAGAGTTTGTACAAACTGCGGAGCATTTCTAGATGTAGAACCAAATCCAGAAGAGGAAATAGAAACGCCTAAGAAGAAAAAGAAACACGCAAAAAAGAAAGACAAATCAGAACCTACAGAAAATAAATTTTTTAATTTTGATGTACAAGAACCAAACAATTCAGAAGAAGAACCAGACCAAAGTTGGATGGATTTAGAACTATCTACAGATGCTTACCAACCATCCTCTGAAGGCCACCAAAGAAAATTCCCATGGCAATTACCAGTAATGTTTATTATTCTTGGTGCTATTTTTATGTTATCTTCCATCATTTTAAAAATTATATCTAGTGATTTATTAGACCCAGAACTTCCTGATACTTTAAAAACAGTAGCAATCGGTTGCTGGATTGGAACAGTACCAGCATTAATTATCGCTATCATCTTATATGTATTAAACAAAGGTGCTCCAAAAGTAATGACATCATTAGAAATTTTAAATTCTAATGCTACACCAGCAGAGCAAAGAAGAATGGCCTATGTAGGACAAAACTATGTAAAAATGTCAAAACAAGAATTTTCATTTGCTGCATTTCTAGGTAGTTTTTATTATTTATTATATAGAAAAAAATATGTAGTTGGTATCTTAGGATTATGGTTAATTATACTATTACTATTCTTTGCTAAAACAAGCGTTGTTATCTTAGTATTAGGTGTAGTTGTATTAGTTATCATTAATTTATTATTAGGGCTAAAATTTAATGGATGGTATATCAAAACTGCCACGAAAAAAACAAAAAAACTAAGAGAAAGAACAGACGACTTAACCTCAGAAGAGTTTATTAAACTATGTCAAAAAAAGGGTGGAACTAGCTACTTAGCAGCAACTGTTATATTTTCTATCTTTTTAGTTATTAGCGTATCTATATTAACTTCTAATTTTAAATTTCATCCAACAGCAGCCACTGGAGAGGTAACAGATACTGCATATTCAGAAAAACGAAATACTTGTAGTAATTATTTCCACTCAGTAGATGAAACATTCCAAAGTTATGATAGAGAAGTTACATATTTTGGCTGCTATCTAGGAGAAAGCAATCCATACATCTTATTAGAAGCAATAGATAATAATACACAATTATCATATATTGCAAAATATGAAATTAATGAACAACGAGGACAACTTCTTTTAGATAGAACAACTGAACAGTTAGCAACCTTAAGAGAAAAGAAAGAAAATAATACATTGACAGAAGAAGAAAAAGTAGAATTAACAGAAGAAGAAGATCTAGAAGAAGAATTTAGTGAGTTTAAAGAATTTATCAAAGAAGAAAAGAAAATGTATAAGCAAGATTCTACCTATGAAAGAAATTATGTAAATGTCCAAGTAGAAAAGTTCCAAGCACCGACTTTAAGAAATAATCCATAACGTTTGTTATGGTTTTTTTCTGCCCTTAAAATATGATATAATATAGCCAGGAGGCTTACTATGAAGTTAATAATTAAAAATTTAACAAAATCATATGGAGAAAAAACGGTACTACAAGATATAGATTTTACTTTTGAAGAAGGAAAAATCTATGGATTAATAGGAAGAAATGGTGCCGGTAAAACAACCTTCTTTAACTGTTTAAATGATGATGTAGAAATAGATAAAGGAGAATTTATCTTATCTGATGAATATGGAGAGAATGATTTAAAAACCGAAGACATTGGTTATGTAATTTCAACACCAACAGTTCCAGAGTTTTTAACAGGAAAAGAATTTTTAACCTTCTTTTTAGACATCAACAAAGATAAAATAAAAGATAAAAAAACAATCGATGAATACTTTGATATGGTAAAAATAGATAAACAAGACCAAGATAAATTATTGAAAGAATATTCACATGGTATGAAAAACAAAATGCAAATGCTAATCAACTTTATTGCTAATCCTAAAGTATTATTATTAGATGAACCATTAACATCATTAGATATTGTTGTACAAGAAGAAATGAAAACACTATTAAAAAATATGAAAAAAGGGCATATCTTAATATTTTCGACTCACATACTAGAATTAGCTTTAGATTTATGTGATGAAATCGTAATATTAAATAATAAAAAACTAGAATTAATTGAAAAAGAAAATCTAAATACCAAAAAATATAAAAGTAAAATAATTGAAAGTCTAAAGGATGAACATCATGATCAATAGTTTAAAAACATCCTTTAAAATTGATATAACTTATGCAATCAATTCTTTTATTTACAACTTAAAACGTTTTCCAATATTTAAAGACTTATTTCCAGATGATAGTTTATACAAAAGCGAAAAAGCAAAAGCAGTAATTAGAGTGTTAGGACTTATACTATCTACTGGAAGAATGTTATTTTATAAAATATTATATTTTTCAATTATTTACTTATTTGCAACATGGTTATTTCCCAAATCTATTACAACGGGTGTCCTACATATTTATTTTATATTTACAACGATTGGTATTTTTATCAATAACAAATTATTATCTACCAGTACGAAAAAATATTTTGCTATTGTTCTATTCAACATGAATGCCAAAGAATTTATGAAATCTAATTTATGGTTAGAAGCACTAATAAACTTTATAACACATACCATATGTTTGGCTGTAATCGTCCAAAATCCCATTGTATTAATCTATACAGTTTTTGGATTATTAGGAAGAATAACAGGAGAAAGACTAAATCTTCTTCATTATCAAAAATATAAAATTGCTTTAATTTATAATTATCCCATCTATTGGACAGTAGTCTTACTAGGATTAGCAGCCTGTCTTTTACCAAAAATTAATATTATCATACCAATTAGTGTTGTTAGTATCATAACAGTATTGATGATTCCAACAGCAATCATCTGCTACCGACAACTAATGAAAATAGAGGATTATAAAAAAATATATAAAAGATTAAACACCAAAGTAAGAGCTTTTAATAGTGAAGAACAAAAATCTTATACTAGACAAGCTATGGTAGATATCAAAGAAAAAGATAAAAAAATAGATGAAAGAAAATTAAAAGGGAAAAAAGGATATGACCTATTTAATACCATATTTTTTGAAAGACATAAAGAAATATTATTAAGAAGTGCTAAATGGTTTATGGCCATTGCTTTTATAGTAATCATCGGCGTGATAGTTTTGATGAATATCAATCCTATAATAAAAAAAGAAATCAATACTTTTTTACTAAATAATATATCTTGGTTTGTTATTATAATGTATTTTATTAATAGGGGAGCAATCGTTACCCAGGCAATGTTTTATAACTGTGATCATTCAATGTTAACATTTAACTTTTATAGGAATCCTAAAGTAATACTAAATGTATTTAAAACAAGACTACTAACTGTATCTAAAGTAAATATGCTACCAGCTATTGTGATTGCCCTAGGTTTACCAATATTATTATATATATCTGGTGGAACAACGAATATACTAGATTATGTTTCCATTCCAATATTTATAATTGCTCTAAGTATTTTCTTTTCTATCCATTATCTAGTCATCTACTATTTATTCCAACCATATGACAAAAATATGGCTATGAAAAGTATGAGTTATTCCATTATTTCGTTGATGACTTATATCATTTCCTACTCTTTAACAGACTTAAAAATGTCTACAACAGCCTTTTCTATTATTGCGATTGTAGCAACAGTCTTATATTCGGTAATTGCTTTATTTGCCGTATATAAGAAAGCCCCAACCACTTTCAAAATAAAGTAGAAAATTGACAAGTTTTGTGAAATAGGCTACAATGATATTGTTACAAAAAACAATGAGGTGACTAATTTGAAAAAAGAAACAGTAATCAGCTCGGTTTTAGCAACACTTGGAATTATTATGATATCTATTGCTTTAGTCATTCAGTCAGATGAGAATGCAACTTTGACAACTGACCAAGTAGTAGAGACAAAAAGTAGTGCCGTTCAATTGAAAAGTATGGCAACATCTGCCAATCAAATTATAAATAAAACAGAAGAAGAACAAGAAAAAGAGCAAGCAGAAATCATTCCTATAGAAATGGAAGTAGCTCCTGCATCTGTCATCATTCCACCACGTATAGAAGTATATGAGAAAATGACAATAGATGAACTAGCTGCTAAATTAAACCGTAGTTTAGGAAATGGTTATATTGCTGGAAAAGGTTATTTGATAGCAAGTCAGTGTATCGAAAAGGGAGTAGACCCTTATGTAGCTGTAGCTATTATGTTGCATGAAACAGGATGTAGTTATAACTGTTCAAGTTTAGTTAGAACTTGTAATAATGTAGGTGGCCAAAAAGGATCTCCTGGATGTAATGGAGGCTCTTACAAAGCATATGCAACATTAGATGATGGAATCATTGGATTTATTAATAACCTACAAAAAAATTATTATTCTAAAGGCTTAAATACAATCGAAAAAATCGCACCAAGATATGCAGCAAGTTCTGCATGGCCTGCAAAAATTAGAAGTTATGTAGAAAAAATAAGAGCTAGCTAACTACCTAATTTTAGGTGGTTTTCTTTAAATCTTGGCACGTTATTCTAGTCCAAGGACTTATTAGGAAGACGGGATTAAACAACCGTTAAGAGCATACCTGTGAAACCTTTGGTGTTTGCTTCCTGTGCCCAACAGGGGGTGAATGCTGAAGATGTAAAGGTACTGGGCGACCGTAATGGCATACGCAATCGACCCATTGCCTGCTTGGAGACCTAGCTTCGTGGCTGGCCTAAACGGACAACTCTGATGGACCAGTTACGACCTAGGATAAAACCTATATGTGGCGTAAGTTATGTGTAGTGTAGCTTGTCTTGCGTGAAGTAATGGGGATTAATGATCTTATCTATAAGATAGGCCAATCGAATAGATATGCGTTATGAAACATACTTTGCAAAAAAGAACTAATAATAAGAAATTGGTGAGGAAATCTCCTAGAACGTATATAACATGGGATTGCAGTGAATACTAAGTGGTAATCAAGTCATACAAATGGTGACATTGTATTAATTCTTATAATGGGGAACCGCATTTCTGGTAACGGAAATGTAAGAATTAGAGAAACTCTACTTGACCTAAGATTCAAAGTTTACCATGTTATAGCCAATAGTATTTTTTTAAATACTATTTTTTTTGAAAGAAATGAGGATATATGTTATTTAAAAGAAAAAATAGACAAGCCAAAGCAAAAGAAGAAATCAGAAGTTTAACTGTACAAACAAGAAGAAAAGAACAAGAGAAAAAGGAAAAAGTAAATAAAAAATGGGTTAGTCAAATTGTAATACTAGCATTTACCATTTCCTTTTGTTTATCATTTATATCAGAAAGTACCATACCTAACTTATCATTACCATTTGGTATTTTATTAATTTTATTATTTACTAGACTAAAC
>USGP01000016.1 GCA_900554315.1 uncultured Mycoplasmatota bacterium | reverse complement strand
TTATTAGTTGATTTATAAAAGATATATAAGAGAAAACAAATTTAAAAATAAACAAACACACTATACTAAATTGATAATTGTTTATATTACAACCTAATGTTATAATAATATTAATATTCGAGGTGAAGTAGTAATGAATATTAATAAAGTGAAAGTGACTGTAGAAGACAATATATTAGACATATATCAACAGGGGAATTAAAATAGGATTCAGAATCAAAAGAGATGAAATTTTTTTAATTTAGATAATTTACCAGAGAATCAACATGATCCAGATTTAATTGAAATTCATAAAAAGAAGATAATACCACAATCATTAAAAAAGAGGAATAATTTATGGAACCAGAAATTTTAGATTTATATGACGCTAAATTTAATAAATTAAATAAAACAATTAGAAGAAGAATAGATAAAATCCCGGAAAACACTAATATTATGATGTCTTATCTTTTAATTAAAAATAACAATAAATACTTACTAGAACAAGCAACCGAAAGAAACAATTATAAACTAGCTATTCCTGGAGGACATATACTAGCAAACGAAGATAAAGAAGAAGGCTTAAGAAGAGAAATAAAAGAAGAATTAGGAATAGAAAATATTCATATAAAACGATTAGATACTATAAAATTCCCCTATAACAATTACATCTTTAATATCTATTATTCAGAAGATAAAATAAATATAAATAACTTAACTCTCCAACCAGAAGAAGTAATCAATGTCAATTGGTATAGCAAAGAAGAAATATTAAAATTAATAGAAGAAGATAAAATTCCAAGAGGATATGCTTATATATTAAAAAATTATATTTAGAAAAGACACTTTAGTCTTTTTTATTTTGAGATGAACGATTTTAATATCTTATCATTCATAAAAAAATATGATATGATTAAAATAGAATTGAGGTAAGAATATGAGAAGAAAGAAAAAATTAATTACAAGTATTCTAGTGATTATAATTGTAGGAATATTTTATCTATTTCAAAATATAAATATGCCAAGTCAAAACAACGTTCAACAAAGAGTACAAGAACAAGCAGTAACAGCAGAAGACGCATTAGAAGTAGATTTTATTGATGTTGGACAAGCTGATTCTATTTTATTAGAAAATGAAGGACATTATATGCTTGTCGATGCTGGTAATAATGAAGATGGTCCAAAACTTGTAACCTATTTGAAAGAAGAAGGAATTAAAAATTTTGATTATGTAGTTGGAACACATCCACATGAAGACCATATTGGTGGACTAGATGATATTATTGAAAACTTCGATATAAAAACTTTCTACATGCCAGACGTCATCACAACAACAAAAACATTTGAAGAAGTATTAGATGCTTTAGAAGAAAAAAGAATGACATTAGATATTCCAAAAACAAACGATACATTTCAATTAGGAGATGCAACAGTAAAGGTATTATATGTAGGTACAGAGGAAGAAAGCGATTTAAACGACACCTCAATTGTGCTAAAAGTAACCTATCAAAATATAAGCTTTCTATTAACAGGAGATGCATCAACAAAAGTAGAAGACCAAATCGATAAAAGTGAGTTACCAAGTACAGTTTTAAAGGTAGGTCACCATGGCTCTTCTACAGCAACCAATGAAACTTTTTTAGAAGAAGTAAATCCATCATATGCCATCATCTCAGTAGGTAAAAACAATCAATATCAGCACCCTCATGAAGTGGTATTACAAACTCTAGCCGCACATAATATTAAAGTATATCGAACCGACGAAGATGGAACAATCAAAATGAAAACAGATGGAACAAACATAGAAATTAAGACAGAAAAAACAGATACGAATGGATAGTGATAATATGTATGCAATCGATAGAATAGAAGAAGATATGGTAATCGCTGAAAACATAGAAACAAAAGAACAAATACAAATAAAAAAAGAAGTTTTTTCGTTTCCTATTCAAGACGGAACCATGTTTTCATTCAAAGATAATATCCCAAAACTTGAAAAAAAGGAAGAAATAAAAAGGAAAGAAACACTTCGAGAAAAAATGGAGAGATTAAAAAAACATGAGTAAAAATAAATATAGCCTACCATTTAACGGAACTTGGTACATTGAATATGGTGGCTGGAAAAGAGAACATTCTCATTCTTGGAATATTATAGGTCAAAGATATGCATATGATTTTGAAATCAGGAAAAACAATCTTCCATATCATGATGACCCAACTAAAAATGAAAACTACTATTCCTATTTAGAAAATGTATACGCTCCACTAGATGGTTGGGTAATAGAAGCAATCGATCAATACGAAAACACCCACATTACCAAAGACAGAAAAATTATCAACGACTGCGACAATCCAAGAGGAAATCACATTATTATAAAACACGAAAACGGAGAATATTCTACCATTTGCCATTTTGAAAAAGGAACCATTTTAGTTCATGTGGGAGATATCGTAAAAGAAGGAGACATTTTAGGAAAAGTAGGAAATAGCGGTAATACGCAAGGTCCACATATCCATTTTCAAATTCAACAAGGAATAGATCCAGACAATTCCAAAGGAATTCCAATTACATTTAAAAATGCATACTATCATAATAAAAAAATCAAAAAACTAGAACGAGGAATAGAAATAGAAAGTAGGGAAATATGAATACAATAGATAGTATAAAAAACGAAAGCTTAAATAATGTTAAAATAGAGCAACACTTCGAAGAACTAGAAATAAATAATGCAACACTAAATCAAATAGACTGGAAAACCTCAACATTTGACTATCTAGAAATAACAAACTCCCAAATTACTAATTCTATTTTTTCTAATTTAAACCTAAGCGAACAATCCATTTATAAAGTTACCTTTAAAAGTTGTAACTTTGTTGGTGCAAACTTTTCTGAATGCTTTTTAAAAGAAGTGACATTTGAAGATTGTAATCTATCTTATGCATCATTTGCGAAAGCAAAATTAGAGAAAGTAACAATAAAAAATAGTAACTTAAAAGAGGCCTCTCTATATAAAATAGAACAAAAAAACTTAACATTAGAAAACTGTAATTTAGAAGAAGTAGACGTCTTTGAAACCAATCTTCAAAAATTAAATATAACAACTTGTAATATCAATCATATTAAAATAGATATTCCAAGTATGAAAGGATTAATCGTAAATGAAGAGCAAGCTCTAGCACTAGCGAAATTTCTAGGAATCATAATTGAATAATTGTATTAGATAGAAAAATATGATATAAATGTAATGAATAGATAATAAAGAGAGGTTATAGAAATGAACATCAATCTATATAAAAACATATTATTTTTTGGTATTATTCCTCTTACAATATTAGGATTTATTTTAATTTTCATATACTGGAAAAAGAAAAAAATATCTAAATTTAAAAAAAATAAAATAATTTTAATGATAGAAGGTCTATTATGTATTATATATACAATATATTGTTTTATATTTTCCTTAAATAAATTAATATCTTTAAAAGATTTTGATAAATATCCTAATAAAATACCTACTACAATATTACTAATTGTTATACCAATGATTCCATTTCTATTTAGCCTAATCGTATATTCTAGTTACCAAAAATTAAAAAGAATAAAAAGAAAGGAAGAAAATTATGAATAAAAAATTTCACCCAGTACTTGCAATTGTATTAATCATCATATTTGCTTTATTAATTATTTTACCACCAGTTTGTAGAGAATTCTTTCCTAAGGTAGAAAAAACAGTAGGGAAGGAAGAAAATGAAACAATATCAACGATTATCTGTACAAGAAGCTTTCAAACAGAGCAAATGGAAGAAAAAATTGAAACCAGATACATCAACAACAAAATAGACCAAACAAGAATAACATATCAACCAATAACCCAACAAATAGAAGAGCCAGCCATGACAATAGAAAATGACATTCTACCATCACAAGAATTAGCATACTTTCAAGGCATACAAGGAACAGAAATTACAACAGTAGATACAAGAACTTTAATTACCATTAATCAAAATACAATAGATCAAAATCCAGATAATATAGATTTAAAAAACAACTACTTTAATGATGATAAAATAACGCAAAAGATAAACTATACAAATAGAAATTTTGAGTGCACAGAAGAAAATTTAAATAATTAAAAAGAGACTATGATTTAGTCTCTTTTAATTTTTTCAAAACATCTTTTGGAATATGATAAATAATATCTGGTTTGATATTTAACTCTTGAATAATAAAATCACTCTTTTTACAATCTGTAACAACATAATGAACATGACTAAGATATAATTTCTTATCTGCATTTTCTCGTAAACTATGGAAAGCTTTTGAAAATACTCGATTTTTCTCTTGATAATAATGATATTGATATGTTATTCCATTATCTTCTTTTACAGGAATCAATTCTTGTAAATATAGTGAAAAAGAATCATCACAGGAAACACCTACACCTCGAATAATAGCTAAATTATTTAATTCTACATAAGAAGGGTTGCCAAAAATAAGAATAGGAAGCAATAATAAAAATAAAACAGCAATACTTTTCACCATCTTCATAGATTTCTCCCCCTAATAACATTTTTTGTTAAATAAGAATTTCTTCTCTTAATTTTACCTTCTTTACGAATAATAGAATCTCTCCATTCATATTTATCAAAGGGAATAATAGGAGATAAATAAGAAAAACCAAAACTCTTCATAGAAAGTAATTTATAAAACAAGAAAAAGGCACCAACCAAAACACCATAAATACCAAAAAAGGCAGAGAGAAGTAAAATACTAATTTTATAAAAGCGAATAGCATTCACAAGTTCATTAGAAGGAAAAATTAAGGCTGCTATAGAAGAAATAGCGATAATAATAATCATAATAGGAGAAACAATCCCAGCACTAACAGCAGCATCACCTAAAATAAGTCCGCCTAAAATAGAAACCGCACTACCAGTAGTAGCAGACATACGAATATCAGACTCTTTTAATATTTCAAAAGCAATAATCATAAATAAAGCCTCAATATAGGCAGGAAAAGGAACAAAAGTTCTTCCAGCCTTCAGTATCAATAATAGCCGATAGGGAACTAAATCATAATTTCTAGTCGTAACAGCAATGTAAATAGCTGGTAAAAAAATAGCCACTAAAAAAGCAATAACACGAATAATACGAATAAAAGAAGTATTTAAATTTTTCTGATAATAATCATCTACAGTATGAAAATAATCAAAAAAGAAACTAGGTAAAATTAATGCATAAGGACTTAAGTCCGTAATAATAACAACTTTACCTTCTAATAATGCTTGCGAAGCTCTATCTGGTCTTTCACTCATCATAACACTAGGAAATAAAGTATGACTTCCTTCCAAATAACTTTTTAAATAACTAGAATCCATAATTCCATCGATAGATATCTTTTTTAACTGTGAAACAATTTTCTCTGTTAAACCATCTTTTACAATACCTTGAATAGATAATACTGCAACCCTAGTTTTTGTATATCTGCCAATTTCCATATCAATAGATTCTAATTTTGTTGTCTTAATTCTCCTACGAATAAGACCTAAATTAGTATTAAAATTTTCACTAAAACTATCTTTAGGTCCCGTTAAAGAAAGTTCACTTTGTACTGTAGTAACACCACGATCTAAAATAGCCCTTACTTCAATTGCATACAACTGATCAGTAACAACAACAGCAAACCCTTGATTAACAAAAGAAAAAATATCCTTTTCTTCAATTGGTATAATATTGGCATCCGGTAATGCACTAGGAATATTTTTTAATTCTTTTCTAGATAAAGAAAGTAAATCATCTAGAATAAAATCATTAATCATACTAGTACTACATAACACCTCATTAAATATCAAATAAACTTTCTTCTTATCGACAAGTAATTCTTTTATCTTATAATCGTTAGAAACAGAAATAGCCTTTTTAACCCTAGAAATTAAAAACATGTAATCACCACTAATAGTATGCTTTTTTAAAAAGAATCTATGTAAAATTTATGATATAATAAAAAAAGAGGTGATATCTTGCAAACAACAATAGAAAAACTAGACCATTATGGAAGAGGCATTACCAAAATTAATGATAAAATTTGTTTTGTAGAAAATGCTCTTCCAGGTGAAATTGTAGAAATAAATATAGAAAAAGAAACAAAAAAATATTTTTTAGCAACAACAAAAAAAATAATACAAGAAAGTAAAGATAGAGTAACACCACCATGTCCATATTATCAAATCTGTGGAGGCTGTAATCTAGAACACTTATCATTTGAAAAAGAAAACCATTTTAAAAAGAAAAAAGTAGAAGAAATTATGGAAAAATTCGCAAAAATTGATAAAAACCTAGTACAAGACACTGTCCATGACCAACCATACCATTATAGAAATAAAATAATCTTACATAACAAAAACAATAAAATTGGTTTATATGCAAGCAAAAGCAACAACATCATTCCTATAGAAAAATGCTACTTAGTAGAAGAAAAATTAAATGATGAAATAACAAAATTAGTTCCATCCAAAGAAAAAGATATCATACTAAGAATTGGTAATAAAACAAAAGAAATTTTAAGCCAAGAGAAAAATACTATAAAATCCTATATTGGAACAAAACAATATCAAGTATCAAAAAAATCATTCTTTCAAGTAAATAGTAAAGTAACAGAACAACTTTATAATGAAGTAAAAGAAATCATAAAAGAAAGACATAGTAAAAATGTCTTAGATTTATATTGTGGAACAGGTACTATTGGCATTTATATCAGTGAAGAAGTAAATAAAGTATTAGGAATTGAATCTTGTAAAGAAGCAATTTTAGACGCCAAAAAAAATGTAGAATTAAACAAAGTAACAAACTATACCTATCAATTAGGAAAAGTAGAAGACTTAACGAAAGAGATAACAAACGAATACGATACCGCTATTATTGATCCACCAAGAAATGGCTTAAATAAAAAAGTAGTAGATAAGTTATTAGAAATTACACCTAACACACTAATTTATATTTCTTGTGATCCAGTAACTCTAGCCAGAGACTTAAATCTATTAAAAGAAAAGTATAATATCGACTATATTAGACCTTACAATATGTTTCCAAGAACCTATCATGTTGAAAATCTTGTATTATTAACAAAAAAATAGCAATTTAATTTGTTATTTTTTTTTACAGTGTTATAATGGAAATATAGGGTGGAAGGTAGTAAAGTAAAATGAAAAGAAGTATAAATGATATAACGGTAGAAGTACAAGAAAGAATAAAAAGAGAGGATAGTTGTGACTACAATGTATCACTAACAATACCAGACTCTTATGGTTGGTTAGAAGATCCATATTTTATCATCAGAGAAGGGGATGAAAATATATTATATCCTCTAACATATCAAAAAACACAAGATAACAAAGTAACGTTTACAGGAGAAATAACTCTAAATACAAAAGCTCTTTATCACTATTTTTTATCTTTTAAAGGAAATGATCAAATCTACAACATTACAAAAGAACATGTAAGAACAGATTTTGACTTATCGGATGCTTTTAAATTAAGTGTAAATTTCGATGTACCAGACTGGGCAAAAGGAAAAATTATGTATCATATCTTTGTTGACCGATTTGCTAAAGGTAGAGAAGAGGAGTTAAAAGAAATGCCAAGAAGATGGATTCATAAATCCTGGGATGAAAATGTTCAACTGGGCCCAGATAAAGATGGAATATGGAATAATGACTTTTTTGGTGGAGATTTACAGGGAATTACCAATAAGCTTGATTATTTAAAAGAATTAGGTGTAGATATTTTATATTTAAGTCCCGTTGTCTACAGCCAATCAACCCATCGTTATGATGCAGCAGACTATGAACAAGTAGATCCTTATGCCGGGTCAAATGAAGACTTAAAAAACCTTTGTGAAGAAGCCCACAAAAAAGGAATGAAAGTTGTCCTAGATGCTGTATTTAATCATACTGGAAACGATAGTAAATACTTTAACGAATACAACTCATTTGATACAGTAGGAGCTTATCAAAGCCCTAACTCTCCATATCTGCCATATTATGATTATGAACTAAAAGATGGAAATCCAAAATTCAAATATTGGTGGGATCAAAAAAACTTACCAAAATGTAACAGTAATGGACAAGCATGGAGAAATTATATCACTGGTCCAGGTGGAATTATTGATCAATGGTTTAATTTAGGAATCGATGGACTTCGACTAGATGTTGCAGATGAATTAAGTGACGAATTCATAGAAGAAATAAGAAAAGCCGTAAGACGAAATAAAAAAGATAGTCTCATCATTGGAGAAGTATGGGAAAGTCCTATGAGAAAAAACAGAGGCTTTCTATCAAGCGGAAAAGGAATGGACACCATCATGAGCTATAACTTTATGAGTTCACTAATTAAATATTTTAGAGATGGAAATCCAGAAGAATTAGATAACAAAATAAAAGAGATGATGTATGAATATCCAGATGGAACACTTTTTTCTGCCATGAACTCTACTTCCACACACGATATGACTAGAGGAATCAATCTATGGGATAAAAATATTTTTCAAGAAAATGGAGAATGGCCATGGGATTTAATCAGCAATGATCCAGACTTTATCCGTTCTTATCAATTAAAAGAACAATATGATAAAGCTAAAGCAATCTATATGGCCTATGTCTTTACCTTAACCTTCTTTCCAGGCAATCTAGCCATTTTTTATGGAGATGAAGCAGGAGTACAAGGAATAGGCAACTTAGACAACAGAAAACCATTCCCATGGGGAAGAGAAGACCAAGAACTTCTTCAATTTTTTCAAACAGTTGGAAAAATCAGAAAAGATGAACCATTTATGCAACAAGCTGACTATAGAACAAAAGAAATTACTCCAGGACACTTCTCCTATGAACGTCTTAGTGAGGATGAAAAATTATTTTTCTTAATTAATAGAACCAACGAATATGAAAAAATAGAAATTCCAGAAGAATACCAAGACTCTCCAAAAATTTATACACTAAAAAAATCAACTCCAAAAATACTAACCCCATATGGAGGAATTGCCATAAAAAAATAAAAGCCAAACAAGGCTTTTTTATTTTATACAAAAAAGAAAAAATAGTATTGACAAACAAAACACAAGCAATTAAAATCGTTAGTGTCCTAACATAAAGGAGGGTTTTATGGAAAAAAGTATTGGCTTATTAATTCAAAAAATTTCAAATCAATTAAAAAGAAAAATAGAAAAAGTAATGCAACCGATGATGAAGTCATACAAGCAGCGAAACTTGCCAATGCTGATAATTTCATTAGAAGATTACCAAATGGATATGATACCATGTTAACCGGTAACGGTGCACAACTATCACAAGGACAACGTCAATTGATTGCTATTGCTAGATGTGCCATTAACAATCCTCCTGTTATGATCCTAGATGAAGCAACATCATCAATCGACACAAGAACAGAAAAAATTGTACAAGATGGAATGGATAAACTAATGGACGGAAGAACGGTATTAGTCATTGCCCATAGACTATCAACAGTAAGAAATTCTAAAGCAATTATGGTATTAGACCACGGTAGAATTATTGAGCGCGGAGATCACAATCAATTGATAGAACAAAAGGGGACTTATTATCAACTATATACCGGAGCATTCGAGCTAGAGTAAAAAAACTCTAGCTTTTTTATATAGAGTATGCTATCATGAAATCATAGAGAGGTGATAGAATGAAAGAACGTAGTATCCCATTAGCAATTGTCCTAACAATTATTACTTGTGGTATCTATGGAATTTATTGGTTTATCGTTTTAACAGACGACGCTAGACTAACAAGTGGAGATCAACAAGCACCATCTGGTGGAATTGCTTTCTTACTTACCTTAATTACGTGCGGTATTTACGGTATTTATTGGGCATACAAAATGGGAAAAACACTTGCAACAGCTGAAAACAATAATGGAGTACCTGTAGAAGATAATTCAGTTCTATATCTAATATTACAATTTGTAGGACTAGGTATTATCAACTATGCACTTATGCAAAATAGCTTAAATGTAATTGCAAGAGCCAAAAATGGAGGACAAGCTTAATGCTTGTTTTCTTTCTATGAAGAAAAAAATAACTATTACAATCATTCTATTAATCTCATTAATTGCATATTTACTCCTAGGAAATTATTTCCATATCTATATTCATTGTCCTATAAAAGCAATAACTGAACTATACTGTCCAGGATGTGGAATTACTAGAATGCTATTATCAATCATCCAACTAGATTTTTATCAAGCTTTTCGCTATAATCCACTATTATTTATAACCTTACCAATATTTATAATTTTCTTTTTAAATGCCTTAATAACAAAAAAAGAACCATTATATAATAAAATATCAAACAAAGTATGGACAATAATAATTATCACCTTTATTGCGTATGGCATTCTACGAAATATACCATTTTTTGACTACCTAGCACCAACCATATTAAAATAAAAATATGCAATTACACATAATCACAATACCAAAAACAAAAAAGAAAAGATAGCATAATTCTAACGAATAAGATAGTGCAGTAGGTAATAGTTCATAAATAGAAAGATAAATCATAATACCAGCAGCTATTGCTAATACTATACCTAAAAGAAATGACGTAATGATAGGAGATAAAAAAAGATACGCAAGAATAGCTCCAAATAATTCTGAAAAACCAGAAATAAAAGTATAGAAAAAAGATTTCTTACGACTTTTGGTAGCATAATAAATCGGTACTGCCACACTAATACCTTCTGGAATATTATGAAGAGCAATACCAAAAGATAACATCACTCCCAAGGACAAATCATGACTACTAGATAAAAACGTCATAATACCTTCCGGAATATTATGAAAAATTAATGCAATAACAGAAACAATACCAAGACGATACAAAAAATTAGATGAAATCTTTTCATCTATTTTTTTAGAAATAAAAATAGATAGTACGATTCCAACAACCACAAAAATAAGAGCAAATAAAATAGAAGGGAATAAACCTTTACTCTCGCAAAATAAAGAAATAGCTTCTGGAATTAACGATAAAAAGGATATAGTAAGCATAACTCCACTAGCAAATAAAAAAGAACAAGGTAATATCTTTTCCTCTGAAAACTTTTTTAAATAAATGGGAATAATTCCAAACAAAGTAGATAATCCCGCAAAAGTAGTAATTAAAAAACTAACGATAATAGAGTTCATACTAAAACATATGAAAAAAAAGATAGAAAATACGAACTTTCTATCTTTTAGATAATATTTTTTCTTCTATCTTTGGAATAACATCTCTTCCACGAGATACGATATGATCATAATTCTGTATCACAATATTTTTGGGATAATAGGTAAAGGTAGTAGAGGTAAAATGACTCATATCATAAGCAATCATAATAAACTCATCTAAATCTTTTTCTTTCATATACTCTTGAATGTAAGAAGCACCCAAGATAATATCTCCTTCTTTTTCAGCTATACTAGAAAGAGAAACATAAGAAGAAGCTACTTTATATTCACCAAACTCATAGTGTTTCAATCCGTGAGTTAAAAAAGTCTTAGGAGAAGAAACATCCGTAAGAGAAAGTCCTGCTTGATACAGTTTAGAAAAATCAAACCCATATTTATCACACATAGCATGTACCCAGTCAATATCCTCATTATATGTTTTACTAGAATGAAAAGAAATCGTATCAACCATAGTAGCAAGAATAGCTAATTCAATCTCATCTTTGGTATAATGTTCTTCATTTTTCTTCACCAACAAACAAGCTGTAGAACTAGCGTTTTCATTTTGATAAAAAGAATATGAATAAGTCTGCATAGTAGGATGATGATCAATAACTCCAACTATCTCACCAAAAACATTTCTTTCATGATGATCCACTAAAATATATTGTTCTTTTTGTTTAGGTGCTTCCTGCTGATACTCTCTAGGATCAAGACCAAAAGATAAACAAATAGAAGCACTTTCAGCATCTAACTCACTATCAGGGATTATAAACTTAGCAGACTTTCCTTGTCTAGTGAGATAATGTTCTAATAAAACACCACTGACAATACTATCAACATCCGGATTTTCATGTCCCAATATAATATACATAACATCACCAGTTAAAGTATAACATAGAAATAAAAAATATGATATAATACAAAAAGAGGTGAGAGGACTATGAACTACGATTTAGAAATGGAACATCAAATAGAAAATTTAAAAGAAAAAAAATCTCTTCTATTGCATGCTTGTTGTGCTCCTTGTTCATCAGCTGTCTTAGAAAGATTAACAGACTATTTTGATATTACCATTCTATACTATAACCCCAATATAACAGACGAAAAAGAATACCAAAAAAGATTACACGAAATAAAAACATTTGTCCAAAAACTTCAAAAAGGAGGCATCAAAGTTCTAGAAGGAAGATATAATCCCAAAGAATTCTTTGAAATATCAGAGGGGCTAGAACAAGAAAAAGAAAGGGGAAAACGCTGCTACAAATGTTATGAACTCCGTTTAAAAGAAACTGCAACAGTAGCAGAAAAACTAAATTTTGACTACTTTACAACAACACTTTCTATTAGTCCATATAAAAATAGCAAATGGTTAAATGAAATAGGAGAAAAATTAAATCTAGAATATAGACCTACATACTTATATGCTGATTTTAAAAAGAAAAACGGCTATAAAAGGAGTATTGAACTATCTAAAAAATTCGGTCTATATCGTCAAGATTATTGTGGTTGTATTTACTCTAAACAAGAAAGAGAGCAAATAAAAGAAAAACAACTAGCATAATATAAAATAAAGCTTTACGTAATAATAAAAGTAGAGTATACTTTAAGAAACAGTAAGGAGTGAAATTATGAAATACTATTGTATAGGAATCAAAGGAACAGGAATGTCAACCCTAGCTCAAATCTTATACGATTTAGGAAATCAAGTAAGTGGTTATGATGATGCCAAAGAACACAAATTTACGCAGGATGGATTAGAAAAAAGAAATATAAAAATCTACTATGACCATGATCATGAAATAGATAAAGACACAATCGTAACTTACAGTGTAGCGTTCAAAGAAGATCATCCAGAAATGCAAAGGGTAAAAAAGTTAGGATTAACTATTAAAAAATACAACGAATTAATGGGAGACGTCATAGATATGTTTGAAACCATTGGAGTAAGTGGTACTCACGGTAAAACAACAACATCATCTATGATAAGACACATCCTAGAAGAAACAGTTGGTTGCAATTACTTTATAGGAGCAGGAGATGGACACGCAGATAAAGATAATGAATATTTTGTAGTAGAAAGTGATGAATTTAATAGACATTTTACAGCTTATCATCCATCTTATGCTATTATTACCAACATCGAAGCAGAACATCTAGAATGTTACAAAGACATTGATGACATAAGAAATACATTTGAAATTTTTGCAAATCAAACAAAAAAATTAGTTGTTGCTAACGGAGATAACGAAGAAGTAAGAAAAATAAATTACAAAACAAAAGTCTTATTCTATGGCTTTAATGACAACAATGATATTATAATCAAAAATATGCAACTTCTAGAAACAGGATCAGTGTTTGACTTATATATAGACAAAGAATTTTATGGACACTTTGACATTCCACTATATGGAAAACATATGGTATCAAATGCCGCAGCTGCTATTGTAATTGCCAAAGAAATCGGTATCCCACAAGAACAAATTCATCAACTATTAGAAACATTTCATAATGCCAAAAGACGTTTTGCAGAAACAAAAATAGGAAACTGTGTAATTATTGATGACTATGCCCATCATCCTACAGAAATCAAAGCAACTTTAGAAGCAGTAAAACAAAAATACCCACATAAAAGGCTAGTTGTTGTCTTTGTACCAAACACTTATTCTAGAACAAAAGACTTTAAAAAAGAATTTATTGAAGCATTTGAAATTGCTGATAAAACATACTTAACAGAAATTGACTGTAACAGAGAACGACCAGAAGACTATCCAGGAATCACATCACATATTATTGTAGATAACCTTAAAAATGGAGAAATGATAAGTCTAGATACCATAGATAAATTAAAAGATGAAAAAGACTCTGTTGTATGCTTCTTAAGTTGTGCATATGTTGACAAATTAATTGACAAGTTTAAAACACTTATAAAATAAAGAGGGAACCCTCTTTTTTTCTTTCCTCGAAAATTTTTTCGATTTTTTTGTATTTGTTCGATTGAAATATACGAACAATTGTACTATACTTATAACAGATAAGATAAAGGGAGGAAAGAATATGAAAAAGAAATATTTAGTACTACAAATAAGAAAGGAAAATGCTACATGGCTAAAAGACTTTCTACCAAACAGAACCGACCAAAATAACAAAATATATGATAAAATTACAGATTTATTTTTCTATGAAGACATCTACATCTACAGTAATAAAGAGTTTTTTATAGACATTACAAATTATCAAGAACTATATCAAAAATCAGCTTATCAATTAGCCTTGGAATTAAAAAATACATTATCAAAAAAATTTCATATTCCTATTAGAATAGGGATGGGAACCAATCTTTTTCTAGCCAAAACAGCATGTGATATTATAACCAAAGAGAAGAAAATAGATATTGCTTATTTAGACGAAAAAGAATATATTTCTCTTTGTTCTACTCATCAACCATTAAAAGACTTCTGGCAAATCAGTAATAGTATGATGTTAAAATTACAAAAGATGGACATTTATACCATGGAAGAAATCAGAAATTACCCTTATAAAGAGTTATATAAAGAATTTGGTTATAGTGCAGAATATTTAATTAATCACTCTCTAGGATTAGAAGGAGCAACCATCCAAGACCTAAAGAAAAACAAAACTCCAAAAACCATTTCTTCTTGTATGACACTAAAACCCATTAAAACTAGAAAAGAAAGCAAAAAAGCCCTAAAAGAACTAGTAGATTTTACCATATTAAAACTAAAGGAAAATGGTCTAACAACAAAAACAATTCACTTATATATTAAATATGCCAACAATATTATCCCTAGATCTATAATTTCTATTAAATTAAACACTAATACCAATCAATATCAAATATTAATGAAAGAAGCAATCAAAGCATATGAAAACCAAGCAAACTTATTCATACCAATAGAAAAACTAGCCATTTCTTTTGGAGAAATCAAAAAAAATGAAGATTCCATCTATCCAATTTCAACAAAGAAAAAGAAGGTAATGCAGGCCTTTAACAATCTATTATTCAAAAAAAGAGATTTAACATTCCAAAGTAACGAAAAAATGACGATTTTACATACATAAAATTATCTTTTCACTAGGAATGAATATCAAATTTTGCTATAATAGAACTAGTGGTGAAAAAAATGAAACGTAGTGAAGTACAAAGAGAAAAATTAAGTCCAATGATGCAACAATATATGGAGATAAAAGATAAATACGAAGATTGTATTATCTTTTTTCGCCTTGGTGACTTTTATGAGATGTTTTTTGAAGACGCCATCATTGCTTCCCGAGTTCTAGAATTAACATTAACCGGAAAACAAGCAGGATTAGAAGAACGTGTACCAATGTGTGGCGTTCCTCATCATGCCTATGCATCTTATGTAGATACTTTAATTGATAAAGGATATAAAGTAGCAATCTGTGAGCAACTAGAAGATCCTAAAACAACAAAAGGAATGGTAAAAAGAGATGTTATACAAGTAGTAACAAAGGGAACAAGAATCGATGAAAACATGGATTCAAAAAGTAATAACTACATTGCTAATATTTATAGTTTTGATTATTGCTATGGAATTAGTTTTGCAGATGTTTCAACAGGTGAAGTATATGCCATGTTAATTGAAGGAGAAAAAGAAAAAGCCATCAAAGAAGTCGCAAAACATGGATTCAAAGAAGTAATTGTAAATGATGATATTGATAGAGAGATTATTCAAGAATTACGAACAAACTATAATGTACTAGTAACAATCATAAAAGATGAATGCAATGATAAAAACTATGAATATATTTATAAAGATATAGAAGATGTAAGAATTACAGCAACTATCAAACATTTACTATTCTACATTCTAGACACTAAAAAAGGAGACCTACATCATCTACAAAAATGTCAAGTAATTAAAAATAGTGAATATTTAGAGTTTGATAATAATACAAAAAGAAATCTAGAACTTACAGAGACATTAAGAAATAGAGAACGTCAATATAGCTTACTATGGTTATTAGATAAAAATAAAACAGCCATGGGTTCAAGATATCTAAAATACAATATTGAAAACCCATTAACCGACAAAAAAGCAATTGAAAGACGTTATGACATGGTAGAAAAGTTATCAACAGAATTCATTCTAAGAGATGATCTAATAAGAGAATTAGGAAATGTATATGATCTAGAGAGACTAGCCGGTAGAATTAGCTATGGAAATTTAAATGCCAAAGACTTGCTTCAATTAAAAACATCTTTAAAAGCCCTACCAACCATAAAAAGCATTTTAGAACAAATTGGCTATGACAAAAAAATAGAAACATTAGAAGAGCTATATCAACTACTAGATAGAACTATTTTAGAAGATGCTCCGTTCACATTACATGAAGGACACTTAATCAAGCCAGGATATAATGAAGAACTAGATGAATTAAAGAAAATTAGTAGTGGTTCTAAAGATTTTATTCTAGAATTAGAGCAACAAGAAAAAGAAAGAACAGGAATCAAAAATTTAAAAGTTGGATTTAATAAAGTATTTGGATATTATATTGAGGTATCGAAAGGGCAAACTCATTTAATCAAAGAAGAATACGGCTATGATCGAAAACAAACTTTAGCAAATTGTGAAAGATTCACAACACCAATACTAAAAGAAAAAGAAAATATCATCCTAGGAGCAGAAGAAAAAATTATTAACCTAGAATACAAAATTTTCATGGATATACGTGAAGTTGTAAAAAGGTATACATCCAAACTACAACGAATTGCAAAAGTCATCAGTGAAGTAGATATGTTACAATCTTTTTCTATTGTGAGTGATCAATACAAATATGTAAGGCCAACCCTAACAGATGACAGAACAATAAAAATGATAGATTGTAGACATCCCGTAGTAGAACAAGTCATGAAAGATAAATATATTCCAAATGATATTATCATGGATAAAACAACAGATATTTTACTAATTACTGGACCTAACATGGCTGGTAAATCTACTTATATGAGACAATGCGCTATTACTGTAATCATGGCTCAAATGGGATGCTTTGTCCCATGTAAAAGTTGCACCATTCCAATATTTGATAAAATATTTACCCGTATTGGAGCAAGTGATGACTTAGTATCCGGAGAATCTACTTTCATGGTAGAAATGAAAGAAGCAAATAACGCCATCAGTGAAGCAACCGAACACAGCTTAATCCTATTTGACGAATTAGGAAGAGGAACTGCAACTTACGATGGAATGAGTCTAGCACAAGCAATACTAGAATACATACACGATAAAATAAAAGCAAAGACAATGTTTTCAACACACTACCATGAATTAACAGCCTTAGAAAAAGATTTAAAACACCTAAAAAACGTTCATGTATCAGCAATTGAAAAAGATGGTAAAGTAACTTTCCTACATAAAGTAAAAAATGGAGCAGTAGATAAAAGTTATGGTATTCACGTCGCAAGTCTTGCACATCTACCAGAATCACTAATTAAAAGAGCAGACGAAATTTTAAATGTCTACGAAAAGAAAAATGTAAAGAAAGAAACCTTTACTCAAACATCACTATTTGAACTAACAGAAAGTGAAGCAGAACCCAAAAAGAACGAAATAGAAGAAAAAATAAAACAAATCAATCCACTAGAAATGACACCAATGGAAGCATTAAACTATCTTTATGAATTAAAAAAAGAAGTAAGCAGAAAGGAATAAATATGAAAAATAGAAGTGAATTAAGAGAAATCATTATGAAAGTCATTTACCAAACTTATATCTTAGACAAAACCAAAAACGAATATAATGTAAATGACTTAATCAAAGAACAATTAGAAGTAGAAAATGAATATGTAAATAGTTGTGTAGAAGGAATTAGAAAAAATCAAAAAGAAATTAATAAACTTGCGAACAAATATATGAACAACTGGACGATAGACCGATTAAACAAAGTAGATCAAGCAATTCTTTCTCTTGGAATTTATGAATTAATGTATACAGATACACCAAGTGTAGTCGCTATTAATGAAGCAATTGAACTATCTAAAAAATATTCAGAAGAAGCAGTAACAAAAATGATCAATGGCATCCTAGACAAAATATATCATGAAGAAGAAAAATAGAAGGGAAGCATAATATGAATGACAAATATATTACCGTAACCCAGTTAACAAGATATATCAAATATAAAATAGATAATGATGTAAACCTAAATGAAGTATTTTTAAAAGGTGAAATATCTAATTTTAAAGCACATAGTAGAGGGCATTTCTATTTTACATTAAAAGATGAAGGCTCTAGAATCAGTGCCATTATGTTTGCATCCAATACAAAAAAAATAAAATTTATGCCCCAAGATGGTATGAAAGTGCTAGTGACTGGTAAAATCAGTGTTTTTGAAGCGAACGGTGGTTATCAAATCTATGTAAATGACATGTTAGAAGACGGGGTTGGTAATTTATATATCGCATTTGAACAACTAAAAAAGAAACTAGAACAAGAAGGCTTATTTCGAAAAGAGTATAAAAAGCCAATCCCTAAAATACCAACTAGAGTAGGAGTAGTAACTGCACCAACAGGAGCAGCTATTAAAGATATTATCTCAACCATTAAAAGACGTTGGCCACTTGCCGAAATTATATTATTTCCATCTCTAGTACAAGGGGAAAATGCAAAAGAGGATATTGTAAAACAAATTGAAAGAGCCAAAGATTATGACTTAGATACTTTAATTGTTGGTCGTGGTGGAGGTTCAATCGAAGATTTATGGCCATTTAACGAAGAAATAGTAGCCAGAAGTATATTTGACTGTAATATACCAGTAATAAGCGCTGTAGGGCATGAAATTGACTTTACAATAGCAGACTTTGTTGCTGACCTTAGAGCACCAACTCCAACAGGAGCAGCAGAACTAGCAGTACCACAAAAAGCAGATGTAGAAAACTATTTAAACCAATTAAAAATAAGGCTAAATAAAGCCATGCAACACAAGATTAATATCAACACACAAAAATTAGAAGAACTAAAAAGTAGATACATCTTCCAAAATCCAATTGCTATCTACCAAGCCAAAGAATTACAATTTGATAGTATCTTAGATAGATTAAAATTTGCCAGCAAAAATTTAATTACAATTAAAGAAAAGAAATATCAAACCATTCTTTCATCTTATGTATTACAAAATCCAAAACAATTAATAGATATAAAACAAAATAAATATCTACAACTAATATCTAAACTAGAAACACTAAGCCCGCTATTAACAATAAAAAGAGGATATGCCATAACCAAAAAGAATGGTAAAGTAATTACTAGTACAAAAGATGTAAAAAAGGACGACAAAATAGAAATAGAAGTAACTGACGGACAAATAAAAGCTCAAGTATTATAAAGAAAGGATGAATAATATGCCAAAAAAAGAAGAAGAAAAAGAATTAACATTTGAAGAAAGTCTAGCTAAACTAGAAGAAATCGTAAAAAAACTAGAAACAGGGGAAGTTCCATTAGATGATGCAATTAAAGAGTTTAATACAGCTATGACATTAGCAAAAAGCTGTGATGAAAAATTAAAATCTGCTGAAGAAGCAATTACAAAAATTGTAAACCCAGACGGTTCATTAGAAGATTTTAAAGTAGAGGAATAGTATGCAAACAATATATTGTACAATACAAGGATTAAAATTGTATAATGTACCAAAAAAGAAAATAGAACGTACCCTAAATCAAGCAAAAGAAACATTTCCCAATTTACAACCTAGAGAATATGATGACTATATAGGTAGTAAAAATGCGGCTTTTGCAGTTAGAAGAAATAGAATTATTAGTTGGATAGAATATGATGGAGAAGAAACCGATAAAATAACTGCCATTCATACCACACCAACAGCAGAAAAAGAAATTACATTTGACTTAATAGAAATAGCATTATCAGAATTAAAAAATGAAAAACCAGAAATACAAATTCCTATAGACCAAATAGAAGCATATCAACCCTTGATAGAAAAACACGGTTGGGAACGATCATCATATACAATCTATTCTGATAATAAAAAAAGTTATGGCTTTAATGAGCAAAGAGAAAATACTCATCAAATAGGAGCACAAAAAAAGAAACAATAAATAATTGTTTCTTTTTTTTAATTCTCAGTTTGAAATTTTCTTTTTTCAGAAAGCAAACGCAATGCTTTATCAAATTCCTCTTCATTATCAAGAGGTAATAAAATCGTATCATCTTCTAAATCTTCTTTACGAATCATCATATCATGAGGATTATTTTCATTAGAAAGATATAAATAATTATCAATTCTATCTACCAAAATATAATTCATATCATTAAAAGTATAAATCATAACTTCTTGCATTATTTTTCACCACCTAATTCTTTAACAACACCCTTACTTAATTCTGCTTGTTCATTACTTTGAGCATAATCATTTACCATCTGAGTCATTTCATCTTCTGGCAAATGGGCAGTCTGTTCAGTAATGTTTTTCTCTAAATAACGGTTAAAAGCAGGATCTTCATATCCAATAAATCCTAAAGAATGAGCATATTCATCAGGAGTTTTCCCAAAAGTAACATCATAAATAACAGAAACATCATCTTTTTCAAAATCCTTATTCAAATTACTTTTAATAGCATAAGCAACACTAAAGGAATCCGTATCTCCACCTTGAATCATATCACGATAAGTCTCACCAATTTTGACACTGTCATACCAATAAGAATCCCCAATTTCATCAGTAAACTTATTATCATCGATGACCTTCTTTAAAGAATCTGTAGCAGCAAGTGCAACTTCAGCATTGTAATCATCATTTATATGATAAAAACGTTCTAATTGATAACCAACATAACCACCAGCTGCTAAAGCAATAGTCAACATACCGGCAACTACTTTAGCTGGAACACTCACTTTGGACCTTACACAACGAATAATATTAGGTAATAGTGATTGCTTTCTAAGCGTTTCAAAATCTTGCACTGTAACTTTTTCAGAATCTCTTCTTTCCTTGGATGCAGGTTGAAAAGAAGGTGGATTAGAAGAAAGAGTAGTATGTTCTATAAAACCCTCCATACCAGCTCTAGAAAAATTATTGTTGTCCATATTCATACACCTCTAGTATAAATATACAAAAGGTAAAATAGAAAGTCAAAAGTATATTGTTACAACACTGTCAAATAAACGACAACTAAAAAGGAAAGATTAACTTTCCTCTTCTTCCATAAGCTTCTTTCTTGTTAATAAAAGCAAAGCTTGTTCAAATTCATCATCATCTTCTAACGGCAATAAAACATTAGGATCATTAGGATCTTCTTTACGAATCATCATATCACGTGGATTTTTTTCATTAGAAAGATATAAATAAGATTTAATTTTAGTAATCAACAAATAATCTTTACCATCAAAAGAATAAACATCGACTTCTTTCATTATTTATTCACACCCTTCGTAACTGAATTTTGTTGTGATTGCATACTATCATACTGTTCAAACATCTGACCCATTTCATCTTTAGCATTACTAGCTTCTTGTTGCTGTACAATATAATCTCTGGCATCTTGAATAAAATCTTTATCATGAATACCATCAGCATAACGCTCTGGATTTATATCACGAACCAAGGTATCAGCATCCTTACCAAAAACTCTATTTGTAATATAATCCAAATTATCCTTTGCATAAGATTCATCCAAAGAAGCACCTAAAGCAGCTGTAACAATCAACGGATCAGCACCACTATCTACCATAGTTTTGATATCAGTAGCAGCTCCAATATCATCAAGTTGCCAATATTCATTATTATCGGTACGACTTTTATGAGAGTTAACAACATCAACAACAGCAGAATAAGTAGGATTTTGTGATAACATATCAAATTCATGATAACGATTACCAATTCCTTGGGCACCTAAAGTAAGAGAGATACCTAACGCTAAGCCAACAACGCCTTTCCAATTTTTTGCAATTGTCTGAATAATAACGACTGGCATACTTTTTTTCTTTTTCTGAGCACGAACTGGTCTTCCACCAACAGATTGTTCTCTTGCTCTTCGCAAATCTTCCTCTGAAATTTCACCATTATTATATGTCCTTTGACTTCTATGACTTGATCCTCTAGCATCTTGATAAGAAGACCTAGAATGTCTTCTTTCAGATTCTCTAGAACCACGATAACCCCCAGTAGACGTATTTTGCATAAAGTCCGGAATTCCTAAACGATCATCATCAAAATTACCAGAATTCATATTCTTCACCTCTAGTATAACTATAACAAAACTCATTTAAAAAATCAAAAAAAATGTAAATTTTTAGTGTAAATGGTAAAAACTATTTAACATAGAAAAAGAAAAATTATAAAAACTATAAATGTAGTAAAGAAAAGAGGTGATTTTTTTGAAATTAAAAAACAAATTACTACTAATCATAATCCTTCTATTAACAATCATACCCATAAATACTTTAGCTTATTCGAATTATGTAATTGCATCTGGCGAAACAATTGGTATTGAAGTAAATTCAAAAGGAGTCTTAATCGTTGGTTTCTATGAAGTAGATAACAAATATCCTGCCAAAGACGCTGGCTTTGAAATAGGTGATAAAATAACTAAAATTAATAATCAAAAAATACAATGTATCTCAGATATGGTAAATGCTTTAGAGCAAAAAAATAATCAAGAAACAGAATTTACAATAATAAGAGGTACTACAGAAAAAAACATAAGTTTTAAATTAGTAGAAGATGACAAAAAAGTACTAAAAACAGGCTTATATGTAAAAGATCAAATCAATGGAATTGGAACACTAACATATATAGATCCGGCAACCAAAAGATTTGGTGCTTTAGGACATGAAATCATAGAAACAACAACAGCTCAAAAATTTGAAATTAAAGACGGAAAAATCTTTGATGCTTCAGTATCCAATATAGAAAAAAGTATAGATGGAAGAGCAGGAGAAAAAAATGCAACCTATGACAAAACTACAACAGTAGGGGAGATAGATAATAATGATATCACCGGTATCTATGGTAATTATCAAAAAGAAATTACAAATGAAGAACAAATAGAAGTCGGAAAAATAGATGAAGTTACCAAGGGGAAAGCAACCATTAGAACTGTCATTAATGATAATGAAGTAAAAGATTATGAAATAAATATTATTGGTATAGACCCAACCAGTAAAACAAAAAACATTTTATTTGAAATAACTGACCAAAATTTAATTAATAAAACAGGTGGAATCGTCCAAGGAATGAGTGGTTCTCCAATTATTCAGAATAATAAAATAATAGGTGCTGTTAACTATGTAATCGTAAATGATACCAAAAAAGGATATGGAATATTTATTACAAAAATGTTAGAAGAAGGAGATAAGTAAAAGTATCTTTATTTTTCTATCATTTTGTGTTAAAATAAGTAACCAGACAGGGGATGAAGGATATGAAAATATGGACAAAAGTAAAATTAACAGATAAAAATAAAGAAGTAGAACTAATTGCTAAATCATTAACAAATTATTTATACGGATATGGACCAATACTAGATTTAGCAAGAAAATATCATATAAAACCTGAAGATAGAAAAGTACTAGATCAATATACAGCTAATAGAATCGCTGGACTATTGATGTTATACTTATCAAAAGACACAAAAAGAATCAATGACATTGTAAATAAATATAACATCCCAGAAGGTATCATATCTGACATAATGCCAGAATTAGAAGGATATATTGAACGATAAAAAAAAAGACATCAAAATGTCTTTTTTATTTACCATTATATATATAACAAAACACTCAAGAATGTTACAACCATGACCAAAACTAAAACCAAACATACAATTTTAACAACTTTTTCATTCATCTTTATACACCTCAGTATCCATTATAAAATAAATGTAGGAAAAAGTAAAATTATTTTTTTCATAACAAAAGATATCCAATAATAAATTAATACAAAGGAGATATTATGAAAAAAATAATAAAACAAATTCGACAAAACAAACTATTATTTATATTAACAATCATAACAATAGTATCAATATTAATGGGAATATTATTCCCAGCACTACTAGGTAAAAGTGATACAACACTAATAAAAGATACCATCACAAACTATATTACCAATATAAAAGGAAATAAACTAAATATTCCTATTACATTAGTATCAACGACAACTAATAACGTATTAGTAACGGTTTTTCTATGGTTACTAGGAATATCCCTAATAGGAATTCCAATCATTGTTTTAATAATATTTTTTCATGGATTTCTAACTGGGTTTTCACTATCTAGTATTCTAATAACTTATAAACTAAAAGGATTATTACTAGCAATAATATACACAATTCCAAACATACTACAACTCATCACAAGTTTTCTACTAAGTTATTATGCTATCTCCATTTCCTTAGCCATCTATAAAAATATATTAAAAAAAGAAAACATCTCTTGGAAAATAATCATAAAACGGTATATAAAATTAGGCCTATTCTTCCTAGTATCATCCATTGTGATTGCTATAATAGAAGTAATAATAATTCCTAAAATAATAACATTTTTATAAAAAAGATAAAGAACTTATCTTTTTTCTTTTATAAATCTAAGGTATAATAATACAAGGTGATTATATGAAAGAAAAAACAGTTATCATTGGAATGAGTGGAGGCGTAGATTCTTCTGTTGCTGCTCTATTACTAAAACAACAAGGATACACAGTAATAGGTGCAACAATGCAACTACTAGATAATGAAGAAACAAAAAAATCGATAGAAGATGCAAAAGAAATTGCTAAAATATTAGATATCAAACACTACGTTTGGGATTTTAGAAAAGAGTTTAAAGACCAAATTATCAATCATTTTATTTCTTCTTATCAAAATGGACAAACTCCTAATCCTTGTGTTATATGTAATAAAAAATTTAAATTTGGACTATTCTATCAAAAAGCCAGAGAATTAGGAGTAACATACATCGCAACAGGACATTATGCAAAAGTAGAAAACAACCATTTAGTAATGAGTAATGTAGATGGAAAAGACCAATCATATTTTCTATGTCAAATTGAAAAAGAAGTATTACCTCACATTCTATTTCCATTAAATCAATATAAATCAAAAGATGAAATAAGACAAATCGCTCAAGAAAACAAATTACCTGTCAGCATGAAAAAAGATAGTCAAGAAATATGCTTTATTCCTAATGATGACTATAAAGCTTTCTTACAAAATAAAATAAAATTCCTACCAGGAAATATCATATTAAAAGACCAAACAATTCTAGGAAAGCATCAAGGACTATATCAATACACAATAGGTCAAAGGAAAGGATTAAATATATCTTACAAAGAACCTTTATATGTAATAGAATTAGATACGAAAAACAACAATCTAATTGTAGGTTCCAATAATGATTTAATGAAAAAAGTGTTAACAGCATCTCACATGAATTACCTAACAGAAAAAGAAGACTTAACAAAGTACCCGATATATGCAAAAATACGCTCTCGTGGAACAGAAGAAGAAGTAGAAAATATTAAAGAAAATGAAGATAATACATTAACAATAACATTCAAAAATCCAATACGAGCAATCACTCCAGGACAATTTATTGTATTCTATAATAATAAAAAAGAATGTCTAGGAGGAGCATATATCATAAAGTAAAATAGACATTTTTGTATTTCCTAAAAAGTGTCAATTTACACTTGATTATTCTTGTCATTATGTCTATAATTATATTAGGAGGGTAATTAAAAGATGAAAGAATTAAACGTAGTATTAACAGAATTAGGGATTAGCAAAGTAAGACTAGCAAAATATTTAGGTGTATCAAGACAAATGCTATATAACTATCTAGCAATCGACAACCTAAATGATTGGCCAAAAGAAAAAGCAGCAAAATTACTAAGTTTATTAAATATAGAAAGTATCGATCAATTAAAAGATTTAAAAATAAATGGAGAATATATTATTGAAGTTGAAAATAGATTAAAAGAAGGCGTAAAAGATTCATCCAATAAAGAAGTCATCGCTGACTTAAAAGGATTCAATAAAAAGGAACAAGAATTATTATCAGACATCATAAATCTATTAAAAGAAAAGCTAGCAACAGATAAAACAAAAGATACTTATAACACTTACTTATACTTATATCACTTTCTACAATCCATGGAAACAACCGAAGAATTAAAATATATTTTAGCTTATATGTCTAAATCACTTGGATTTACAGACCCAATGGAATTTGTATTTAACAGTGATAAACAATTTATCTTTGAAAGTATTATGTTTAGTGCAATGACTCTATATAATAATGGAGGAGCTTCTAAAAATAAAATAAGTGAAACTCATAAAAGATTTGTACAAGATATCGAACATAAAAAAGAAGAGAAACTATCAAGAACACAAGAATTAAACTCTGCAAAAGTACAAGCATTAGCAGAACTAGGATATACAGAAATCAATGAAGATAATGCAAAAGAAGTATTTGAAAAAATCGCAGAAATACAATCAAGAAAAGTATAGATTCCAACTGGAATCTTTTTTACTATAATAAATAAGAAGAGGAGGGGAGTATTATGGAAAATATACTATATTGGGCAATCATCTTTTTAATCATAGGAATAGTTGGAAAACTATTTACAAATATTTTTTTAAAACAAAAAGAAGAAGAGAAGAGTAGTGGTAATACTAACTATAAAAGAAAAGACCTAATGACAGAAACCGAAAAATGTTTTTATAATAAACTAAAAAATTTAGAACCACAATATAAAGTAATACCACAAGTAAGTTTAAATAGTGTAATTGAGAAAATATCTGATAAAAGTTATCATACTGAATTATTTAGAAATATTGATTATGGAATCTTTACGAATGACTTATCTAAGTTAATGTTATTAGTTGAATTAAACGATAAAACTCATGAAGATAAAAAAAGAAAATATCGTGATCAAAAAGTTAAAAATATTTGTATGCAAGCCAATATACCATTAATAACATTTTATACAAATTATCCCAATGAAACAAACTATGTAATAGATAGAATAAAAAAAGAAATAGAAAAGAACAATATATTAATACCACCAGAATACCCTATAAATATAGATAGTTCAGAAAGAAGTTAACATAATATCAATTATAGGAAGTAAAATATATAATAAAAAGAAAGGTATTTATATACATTTAAAATTTAATTTTCGTTTTA
>USGP01000015.1 GCA_900554315.1 uncultured Mycoplasmatota bacterium | reverse complement strand
AATAAAAAAACAAAAAGCGTGATAAACATCCTCAATGACATTTATCACGCTCCTATATTTCAACACTTTACAATCCGGCTTATTCTTCCGTCTCTTCTTTTGCTTCTGTTTCTTTAAATTCTGTAATTCCGTTGGTAACAAGAATATTATACCATAAAACGGGCAAATAAGATAGGAAAAAGTGATTTTATGAGTACTTTTATAAATTACTTTTTCTTTTTCGCATCATAAAGTCTAAACGCGAAGCTCTAGAGATTTGATTTTCCAAAGTTCTATACGATACTGGGACAATAATTTCTTTATTATTATCAAAGATTACTTTGGTATTAAAACCATCAACTTTTTGAAAAGACTTTATTCTTTTTAATGATATCCATATACAATCATCGGATTTTGGTGATGTAGTTGGAAATACAATTAAATTATCCGTATCTTCAACAATGACAGGAACTTTATATTCAGCTCCTAAAATAGATTTTGCACTATCTTTTCTTCCTTCATAGGTACTACCAAAATATTTACAACTTTCTTCCATTATTTCAAATGGTGTTTGATGAATTAAAAATCGATCCTCATCTTCATAAACTAAACTATTAGAAACTTCATTTGGCATAATAGCTAAAGTTCCTTTATTAATTTCATATTCCATATATAAATTCCCCCTTCAAACATGAAATTAGGACTATAATAACAAATCATTTAGTCTATTTTTGTCATTTTTTGAAAGCATATAAACTTTCATATATATTATTCAAAATAAATAAAAAAAAACTTCAAAATTTGAAGTTTTTAATAAGTACGAATTGGTAAAACTAATTGTGTTAAAGTTTCATCTTCACTTGATTTAATTAAAATTGGTTTAATTTCCCCTACAAAATGAATATCAACAGTTTCTGTGGAAAAGCTTTTTAGAGCTTCCATCATGTATTTAGCACTAAATGAAATTTTGATATCTTCATTATTATTCTTAGTAATAGGCATTTTTTCTTCTACTCTACCAATTTCTACAGAAGAGCTTTTTAAAACCAATATATCCCCTTTAGTTTCCAATGTAACGATATTTTTCTCTTTATCACTAGTTAGTATACTAACACGATCAATAACGTCGTAGAAAGCATTTAAATTAGTGCTAACGACCAAATAAGAGTCATCTGGTAATAAATTAGATGTATTTGGATAAGTACCATTTATTAAACGAGACTCAAATTTTAAATTACCAGTCTTAAATAATATTTTATTATTAAAGATATGTAATTCTATATCCCCGTCTTCATCATCAATAATTCTAGAAAACTCAATAATATTATGACTAGGAATAACAATATTATAGTTTTCTTCACTAGCACTTTCTAATTTTACAACTTTTCTTGCTAAACGATAAGAATCTGTAGAATTACATTCCAACATATCCCCTACTATATTAAAATTAATACCTGTCAAAACTGGTTTACTTTCTTCATTAGAAGCTGCAAAAGCAGTTTGATTAACAATATCTTTAAACACAGATGCTTTAATATGAACTTTCTTTTTACTTTCTTCTAAACCAATATTTGGATATTCACTCTCACTAATACCATTTAAATTAAATTCACTATTTTCTGTATAAATTAAAATTTTTAATTCATCTAATACTTCTATATTAATATATTTATCAGGTAATTTACGAACAATATCTAATATATATTTTCCTTGAATAATAATACTACCCTCTTGTTCTATCTTAAAATCCTCATCATTATTTGCTTCAATCATAGTTTGAATAGTAATATCATTATCACTAGCTGTTAAAACTAACTTTTTCTTTTTTAATTCAAATTTTATACCAGCTAAAACTGGAATAAGATTTTTTGTTGATATTGCTTTTGATACCTTATTAAGAGCATTTAATAATAATTCCTTTTTAATTGTTAATTTCATTTGTATTCCTTCTTTCTTTATATTTGTTTTTATTATTATTACTGTGGAAAAAGTGAAAAACTTAATTTCAATCAAGTTCTACAATGATTTTATCATAAATTAACTTGTGGAAAAAGAAAAGTTTTCCATATTTTTTACACAATACCAATATCCTTTTTTAATTTTTCAATTATTTTTGCTAAATCTTTGTTAACTTTAATTTCCTTTTCTATCTTTTCGACCGAATGCATAACTGTTGTATGATCTTTCCCACCAAATTCTGTTCCTATTTTAGGAAAAGATTCATTTGTCATAGTTCTACATAAGTACATGGCAATTTGTCTAGGAAATGATATATTGGAACTTCTCTTTTTACTTCTAATATCTTCAACAGAAATTTGAAAGTATTCAGATACAATCTTTTGAATTCTTTGAATATCATTTTTTTCTCCTAATCCTTTACTTATCCAATCAGGTAGAGCTTCGATAGCTAAATCTAAGGTAATATCATCTCCACCCATCATAGTAGAATAAGCAATTAAACGTGTAATTGCCCCTTCTAATTGCCGTACATCTGTTCCGATGTTAGAAGCAATGTACTCAACTACATCATCCGGAATTTCCTTCTCAAAATTAGCAGCGATTATTTTTTTCTTTAAAATTTCTTTTCTTAACTCAAAATCCGGTGGAAAAATATTGACGGTTAATCCCCAGCAAAACCTTGTCCTCAAACGATCTTCTAATAGTTTTAAATCATCTGGAGATCTATCAGAAGAAATAATTATTTGTTTACTATCATTATATAAAGAATTAAATGTATGGAAAAATTCTTGTTGTGTCTGAGTTGCTCCACCTAAAAACTGGATATCATCAATAATTAGAACATCAATATTTCTGTATTTATTTTTAAAGAAATCAACATAATTAAAATTAGTCCCCTTCTCGTCTTTTTTATTAGTTCCAACAAAATCTTGAATAAATTGATCTGAAGTAACATATAATACTTTTCGATTGCTATTTTTTATAATATAGTTACCTATTGCTTGCATCAAATGTGTTTTTCCTAAACCACTATTTCCATATATAAACAGTGGATTATACATGTTTCCAGGATTTTCTGCTACTGATAATGCAGCCGCATGTGCAAATTTATTACTATTTCCAACTATAAAATTATCAAAAGTATATTCACTTTTTAGATTTGACTGTTGTTGATTGTGAGGAACTCCGACAGTTTCAACAATATTCTGTGGATTACTTTCTTCATCATCAGACGGCTTCTCCTCTTCTCCTTCGTCAACAATATCTTTAATTTCTTCTTTTAATAAAAATACCAATTCAAAATTTGTACCGGTAATATCATTTAAATGATTTAAAATAAGATCAGAATAATTATCAGCTAAATGCTTTTTGTGAATTGGCATAGGAACAATTATATATGCTTTACCATTACTTAATTTATATAATTGTGTATCCTTAAACCACGTATCATAAGAAAGAGAGGTCAAATCGTCTTTAACTTCAGCTAGAAATTTAGACCACAAAATATCTACATTCATTCGACCATCTCCCCACAAGTAAAAATTATACCAATAGTTTAGCTCAAAATGTGCAAAAAAGAAATAGAAAAATTGAAAAAAAAAGAAATCACAGATAATTAACAATATTATTCACAAAACAATATGAAGTAAAATAAGGAGAAAAAAGTGTTTTCCACATTTTCCACAGATTTTTTTTAACAGCAGTGCAAAAAGAAATACACAGGGGATGTGGAAATGTGGAAAAGAAAAAAAGGATAAAAAACCACAGTAATGATTGACAAAAAGTACTTATTACCGATATAATAATGGAGATTTATGTCTGGAGGTGGAGAGAAGATGAAAAGAACATATCAACCAAACAATCGTAAAAAATCAAAAAAATTAGGATTTTTTGCACGTAAGAAAACAAATATTTTAAATCGTCGTCGTCGCAAAGGACGTAAAAGCCTTTGCAAATAATTACCGCTGCCAAAACAGTGGTTTTTTACTTCTAAAGAGGTGATAAAGTGAAAAAACAATTTATTGTGAAACACCAGTATGATTTTGATAGAATTATTAAAAAAGGTCATAAAAAAAAGAATGATATCTTTATCATCTATTCTGAAAAGAATGGTTTATCCTATTCAAGATTTGGTATTTCAGTTGGAAAAAAATTAGGAAATGCTGTATTTAGAAATAGAAAAAAAAGACAAATACGTTCCATAATAGATAATTTAGAAAAAGACTATCTAAAAAAGCAAGACTATATTATAATATTAAGAGAGAAGGGGAAGTATTTAGAATATAACGAACTAAATCAGAAACTAAAGGCCCTTATAATAGAAGGAAAGGACATAAAATGAAAAAAAACAAATTTAAAATTTTAATTATCTTATTACTATTACTAGTTACAACAGGATGTACAACAGCATTAGTTGATGATAATAAAAAGCCTGTTACTAATCAAGAAACTGGTCAAAATTTAACAGAAAATATTCTTTGTCAACCGACAGATAAAGAAAATATCAAGTTATATGAAAAAAATGGAGTAAAGATAGATAAATTACCAACATGTGATGATTTTAAAATCACTTCAGGAAAATATGAAGGTTTATGGACAAGTATTTTTATTAAACCATTAGCTTTTATCCTATTATGGCTAGGTAGAATTGTAGGAAATTATGCTGTATCTTTAATTATAATTAGTATTATCATTAGAGTAATAACATTCCCATTAACTAAGAAAACAGCCCTACAGTCAGAAAGTATGAAAAAGGCACAACCTGAAATTGAAAAAATAACGAAGAAATATAAAGATAAGCAAGATCAAGAGTCTATGATGAGACAAAGCCAAGAAATGATGATGGTATATAAAAAATATAATATTAGTCCAATGTCAGGATGTTTATTTGCAATGTTACAATTACCATTATTGATTGCATTTTTTGAAGCTATTCAAAGAACTCCAGCAATCTTTGAAGACAAGTTTTTAGGTTTACAACTAGGAACAACTCCAGTAGTTGGTATTACCTCTGCAACTTTTATTGCTTATATAATCTTAATGTTGATTATTGCCGGAACAACATTCTTCTCATTTAAAATGAATTTATCTGGCGATAACTTAGATCCAAGTATGAAGATGATGCCAATTATGATGAGTGCTATTATTATTATCACAGCATTATTCATGCCATCAGCATTAGGAATTTACTGGGTAACATCAAATATATTGACAATTATCCAAAATATAGTAGTAAAAAGGAGCAAGGAATCACATGGAAAAGCATAGATTTGTTGGAAAAACAAAAGAAGAAGCAATTGAAAATGCAAAAATTGGTTTACAAGAATTAGAAGAAAATCTTATTATTAAAGAAGTTGCTGAGCAAAAAGGTGGACTATTTAAAAGCAAAAAGGTAGAAATAGAAGTAATTGAAAGAAGAGAAGTAGCTCAAGAAATCAAAAACTATTTATCAAAACTATTAAAAGATTTAGGTTTTTCAGTAAACATTGAAGTAAAAACAAAAGAAAATGTTCCAACATATACCATTTATTCTGATAATGATGCATTATTAATTGGTAAAAATGGAAAAAATCTTCAAGCCTTATCGATTATAGTTAGCCAATATATTAAGAAAGAAATAGGGGAATCTTACAAATTTCTAATCGACGTAAATGCTTATAAAGAAAAACACGAAAGGGCACTTGTTCGTTTAGCAAAGAATGTTGCAAAAGAAGTTGCTCAAACTAAAATAGCAGCAAAAATGGACTCTATGAATTCATATGAAAGAAGAATTATACATAACGCCTTAGCAAATAATAAGAAAGTATATACAGAAAGTGAAGGAGAAGAACCTAATCGTTATGTAGTAATTAAACCAAAAGAAGACGAGTAATCGTCTTTTTTTATTTTTTTAGAGAAAAACAAATTTTAATGAAAAGAATTTTAATAATATGTTATAATATACGAAGAAAAAGGGAAGTGATACCATGAATGATACAATTGTAGCTATATCTACTGCTTTAGGAGTAGGTGCAATTTCTATTGTTAGATTAAGTGGAAATGATGCTATTGAAATAGTAAATAATTGTTTTAAAGGAAAGGATCTAACTAAAGCAGAAAGTCACACTATAAATTATGGTCATATTATAGATAAAGATGAAGTGATTGATGAAGTTTTAGTTTCTATTATGAAAGCACCTAAAACTTATACAACTGAAGACGTTGTAGAAATTAATTGTCACGGAGGAATAATTTCTACTAAAAGAATATTAGAAACGATGCTAACTCATGGAGCAAGACTGGCAGAACCAGGAGAATTTACTAAAAGAGCATTTCTAAATGGACGTATTGATTTAGTAAAAAGTGAAGCTGTTATGGATATTATTGATAGCAAAAGTGAAGAAGCAAACAAATTAGCACTTTCACAATTAGGTGGAAGCACATCAAATATGATTCATAACTTTAGACAGAAATTAAAACAATTACTTGCCAGTATTGAAGTAAATATTGATTATCCAGAATATCATGATATTGAAGTTGTAACAATCGATCAAATAAAGCACGCAGTAAAAGAGATGAAAGAAGATTTATTTAAAGTAATTAAAGAATCAAAAAATTCTACTCTTATTAAAGAGGGAATTAAAACAGTAATAATAGGTAGACCAAATGTAGGAAAAAGTAGTATTTTAAATAAAATGTTAGAACAGGATAAAGCTATTGTTACAGATATAGCAGGCACAACGAGAGATATTGTAGAAGGAGAAATATCACTAGATGGAATTGTATTAAATATTATAGATACTGCTGGAATAAGAAATACAGAAGATGTAGTAGAAAAAATAGGAGTAGAGAAAAGTTTATCAATGATTGATGATGCTGATCTAGTAATTGTAGTTTTAAATAACAACGAACTTTTAACACCTGAAGATGAAGAAATACTAAATAAAACTGAAAATAAAAAGAGAATAATAGTAATAAATAAAACTGATTTAACCAAGAAACTAGATATTTCTGATAAAAACTTAGAAAACGTTGTAGAAACAAGTGCTAATACGATAGAAGGAATCAAAGCTTTAAAAGAAAAAATTGTAGAACTATTTCAGCTAGAAGAGATAAAGACAAAAGATTACACATATTTAACTAATGCTAGACAAATAGCCTTAGCAAGGCAAGCATATCAAAGTTTAGAAGAAGCAGAAAAAGGAATTTATAATGATTTACCAATAGACATGATAGAAATAGATTTAAAAAACACATTTGATTTATTAGGTGAAATAATTGGTGAAACATATAGTGAAGAAATTTTAGATCATTTATTTGCAAATTTCTGCGTTGGAAAATAGAGGTGAGAAAAATGGATTACGAGATTATTGTTGTAGGTGGAGGACATGCAGGTTGTGAAGCAGCACTAGCATCCGCAAGAAAAGGACACCATACATTATTAATAACATCAAACATAAAAAACATTGCAGATATGCCATGTAATCCTTCTATTGGAGGACCAGCTAAAGGAATTGTTGTAAGAGAAATAGATGCTTTAGGTGGAGAAATGGGAAAAAATGCAGACAAAGCAGCACTACAAACGAAAATGTTAAATACAAAAAAAGGACCAGCTGTTCAAGCATTACGTTTTCAAGCTGATAAAATTATTTATCCACAAGAAATGTTGAAAACACTAAATAAAACAGAAAATCTGGAAATAAAAGAAGCTATGGTAGAAAAACTAATAGTTAATGATAAAAAAATAGCCGGTGTAGAATTAGAAGATGGAACAAAAATTAAATCTACTGCAGTTATATTAACGACAGGAACATATTTAAAAGCAGTAGTTTTAAAAGGTTCCCATAAAACTCCAAGTGGTCCCCACGGAGAAAAAGAGTCAAAATATTTAAGTGATAATTTAAGAGATTTAGGTTTTACAATTAAACGATTAAAAACTGGAACTCCTCAAAGAATAGACAAAAATTCTATTGATTATAGTAAAGCTCAAGAAGAAAAGGGAGATTCCATCGCTAGAACTTTTTCTTTTGATAACATCGTTTACAGAAAAGCAGAAGACCAAATTTCATGTTATTTAATTTACACTACACCAGAAACACATGAAATTATAAAACAACATTTAAAAGAATCTAGTATGTATGGTGGTTACGTAGAAGGAATAGGACCAAGATATTGTCCATCGATTGAAGATAAAGTAGTAAGGTTTAGTGACAAAGAACGTCACCAGTTATTCTTAGAACCAGAAAGTTTATACTATGATGACATCTACTTGCAAGGATTTTCTACTAGTATGCCACCAGAAGTACAAGAATTAATGGTTCATAGTTTACCAGGATTAGAACATGCAAAAATATTAAAATATGGATATGCAATAGAGTATGATGCTATTGATTCAAGACAATTAAAACAGTCTCTAGAAACGAAAATAATTGAAAATCTTTATACAGCAGGACAAATCAATGGAACGAGTGGATATGAGGAAGCAGCAGGACAAGGATTAATAGCAGGTATTAATGCCGCATTAAAACTAGAAGGAAAAGATCCATTAATTTTAAAGAGAAATGAATCATATATTGGTGTTTTAATTGATGATTTGGTAACTAAAGGAGTAAAAGATCCATATCGATTACTAACTTCAAGAGCAGAATATCGTTTGCTATTAAGAAATGATAATGCAGATTTAAGATTAAGAGATTATGGATATCAAGTTGGACTAATATCAGAAGAAAAATACCAACAATTTTGTGATAAAAAAGAAAATATATCTAAGGCAACAGAACTATTAAAAACAACAAGAATCACTCCAAAAGAAGAAATAAACAATTATATAATTAGTATATCATCTCAACCATTAAAAGATGGAATCTCATTGTATGATTTCTTAAAAAGACCAGAAGTAACTCTAGAAAATATTAAGCATTTTGTAGATTTAGACTTTACTGCCGAAGAACTAGAACAAGTTGAGATTAATGCAAAGTATGAAGGATATATTAAAAAGGCTACAAAAGAAGCAGAAAAAATGCTAAGCCTAGAGTCTAAAAAAATACCAAAAGATATAGACTACGAGAAAGTTCCTAATTTAGCAAGTGAAGCTCGCCAAAAATTAGAGGAAGTACAACCAACAACCATTGGTCAAGCGTCACGAATCAGTGGAGTAAATCCAGCAGACATTTCCATATTAATGGTTTATTTGAGAAGGAATAGTTAATATGAACGAAAAAGAATTTATAGAATCAGTAAAAGAATTAGGAATTAATCCAACACCAGAGCAATTAACAAAATTAAATCAATTTTATCAATTGTTAATAGAATGGAATCAAAAAATAAATTTAACTAGAATTACCAATAAAGAAGATGTCTATTTAAAACATTTTTATGATAGTTTGACAATTGTAAAAGTAATAGATTTAAATCAAGTAAATACACTATGTGATGTAGGAACAGGGGCAGGATTTCCTGGAATCGTGTTAAAAATATTTTATCCTAATCTAAAAATAACTTTAGTAGACTCATTACAAAAAAGAATAAATTATTTAAATGATATAATAAAAAAGTTAGATTTACATGATATAAAAGCAATTCACACAAGAGGTGAAGATTATAAAGAAACATTCGATGTAGTAACTGCAAGAGCAGTAGCTAATATTGAAAAATTATTAAAATATACAATGCATTTATTAAATAAAAATGGTAGATTAATTGCTATGAAAGGAAATGTAGAAGAAGAACTTTCTCAAGAAGTACAAAAAAGAATAAACCAAAAATATAGAATTATAAAAATTAATAAATTTCTATTACCAAAAGAATGTAGTAATAGAAGTTTAGTTGTAATTGAAAAACAAGGGCAGTAGCTCTTGTTTTCTTTTAAATATTCTTGAAAGCACACTGAAAATAGTCTATAATGATAACATAGGGTAACTTTAGAAAGAATAAAAAGTGAGGGATGAACATGCAAGATTCAAATAAAGAGGAAGTTGTTTATCTTTACTTAGATGACATCATTCCCAATAGATTTCAACCTCGTGAAGTTTTTGATGAGCGAGCATTAAAAGAACTTGCGGTATCCATCAAAGAACACGGAGTTATTCAACCAATTATAGTACGAAATGTAAATGGAAAATATGAAATCATTGCCGGTGAAAGAAGATACAAAGCTTCTGCAATGGCAGGATTAACTAAAATACCAGCAATTATTAGAAATTTAGATGATAAAGAAAGTTCTAAAATTGCCTTACTAGAAAATTTACAAAGAAAAAACTTAAACCCAATAGAAGAAGCTAGAACATATCAAAAAATACTAGAATTAGACCAAATGACGCAAGAAGAACTTGCAAGAACAATGGGAAAAAGTCAATCTGCAGTTGCAAATAAGATTAGATTATTAGGATTATCCGATGAAGTACAAGAAGCTTTATTAAAAGAACAAATATCAGAAAGACATGCCCGTACACTTTTAAATATTCCAGATAAGAAAAAGCAAAAAGAAATGTTAAAGAAAGTCATCAATGAAAGAATGACAGTAAGACAACTAGAAGCAGAAATCAAAAAAATGTATCCAAAAGAATCGAAAGGAGAGCCTATGAATAATACATCAATCAATCAAACCCCAATAACTTCTACAGCCTTTGTCAATAATAGTCCATTGATGCCAACTGCTGCTTTACCAGAAGTAGAAGAAGATAATTATGGAAAAGTAACAATAGCTCCTCCTACTGGTTCAGAAGGTACAGAAGAAGAACACCAACCTAGATTTATAAATTATGGAGAAATTAAAGATGATGATGACGATGATGACGACGCCCCAGTAATTGGTGGAATAAATCCTAATAGTACTCCAACAATACCTAATATTTCTGATATAAAAGCCAATGCAGTGGATATTCATTCGGCACCAGTGCAAACAAAACCAAGTGCTGATTTAGATAGTTTATTAAATATAACAGCAGCTCCAAATAGTGCTAACAACGCAATGAATGGGCAAAGTTTTAAATTTATTACACCAGCTGAAGAAATTGTAAAAACGGATGCTAATAAAGGAAAAAAAGAACAAGGTGCAGATTATTTCAAAACTCCAGATTTAGTTTCTGTTAATTTACCAAGTGAAATTCAACCATCACAAAAGACAAATTCAGTATCAATTTCAGAAATAGAAGCAAAGAATCAAAATAAACTTCCAGGAAGTGAATTATCATCAACACCACCAAAGACAGCACAACATGATTCAAGATTTGAAAAAGCCACATTAAATAATACAAATTTAAATACTTCTTTATTTAATAGTAGTGTCCAACATCCAGATATGAATAGTAAGAAAAATGAACAGTTTACAGTTCAAAAATCAATTGATATGGTAAGAAGTTTAGTAGAAGAATTAAGACGTCATGGAGTAAATGCAGATATAGATGAAATGAACTTTTCAAAATCTTATCAAATTATAATAAAATTGGATAAGACAGCAGAATAATAAAAGTAGATAAAATCTACTTTTTTTTAGAAAAGCATTTAAAAAAGAGTATTTCTTTGATACAATATATTAGTAAAAATGGAAACAGGTGATAACATGGGAAAGGTGATATCTTTAGTAAATCAAAAGGGTGGAGTAGGTAAAACAACAACTAGTATCAATCTTTCTGCATCATTAGCAGTATTAGGAAAAAAGGTATTATTAATTGACTTAGATCCACAAGGAAATACAACTACTGGAGTAGGAATTAATAAAGGAGACATCGAGAGAAGTGTATATGATGTTTTAATTGGAGAATGCAAAATATCAGAAGCTATGATTAAGACAAAATATAAAAATTTATACGTATTGCCAGCAACAATAAATTTAGCTGGATTGGATATTGAATTAGTAGAAAAGAGTAAACAAGAATCAGGATTTTTAAAGGGAGAGCAATTAAAAATACATTTAATGGATATAAAAGACAGTTTTGATTATATTATAATCGATTGTCCTCCATCTTTAGGAATTATTACGACGAATGCTTTAACAGCATCTAACTCAGTAATTATACCAGTACAATGTGAATTCTTTGCTCTAGAAGGAATTACTCAATTATTAAAGACAATAATGCTAGCTCAAAAAAGTCTAAATCCAACATTGGATATTGAAGGAGTACTATTGACAATGTTAGATTCTAGAACAAATTTAGGTTTTGAAGTTGTAGAAGATATAAGAAAGTTCTTTAAAGAGAAAGTTTACAATACAATTATTCCAAGGTTAGTTCGGTTGACAGAAGCTCCTTCACACGGAGAACCAATTATTGCATATGATCCAAAAAGCCGTGGTAGTGAAGCTTACTTAAATCTAGCAAAGGAAGTGATTGAAAGAAATGGAAAATAAAAGAAGAGCACTAGGTAGAGGATTAGAAGAGCTATTTTATAACGAACCAATTGCTTATGACAAGATGGAAGAAAAAATATTAACAGAAACACCAAAAGAAGAAATAATAAACGTAAAAATAGCAGATTTAAGAAGCAATCCATATCAACCTCGTCAAGTATTTGATCAACAAGCATTACAAGAGTTGGCTGACTCTATTAAAGAACATGGAGTATTCCAACCTATTATAATTAAAAAAAGCATAAAAGGATATGAGATTATAGCTGGTGAGCGCCGTGTCAAAGCATCACAAATGGCAGGTTTAGAAGAAATCCCAGCAATAGTAAGAGATTTTACAGATGAAGAAATGATGGAAATTGCCTTACTAGAAAATTTGCAAAGAGAAAATTTAAATCCAATTGAAGAGTCTAGAGCTTACAAAAAATTAATAGAAGCTTTAAACATTACCCAAGAAGAATTGGCCCGTAAATTAGGAAAAAGTAGAAGTTATATAACTAATATGATAGGATTACAAAATCTTCCGGATTCTATTCAAACAATGATTAGAGATAAAAAGATGAGCATGGGACATGCAAGAGTTCTTAGTAAGTTGGAAAATGAAAATCAACAACAAGACTTGGCAGAAAAAGTAGTCAATGAAGGATTAAGTGTTAGAGAGTTAGAAAATATGACTCAATCTTCTGAAAAATTTGAAAGAACTCACAAAATTCAAAAACACACACCTAGAGTGAATGAATATCAATATTTAGAAGATGAATTATGTGAAAAACTTGGAACAAAGGTAAAGATAAAATCTAATAAAATAGAAATAAGTTTTGTAAATGGAAATGATTTAAATCGTTTATTAGAAATAATGAATCTAGAAACAAGGAGGTAATCCTGATTGAACTTATTTGACAGTTTAACCATAGAAGTGGAACAAATAATTTTTCCAATAGTATATATAGCTATTGGGTTTATTATCTATACACTATTGAGAAAATTGATTAACAAAGTCATGAAACCAACACAAAATCATATTAAAAAGCAACATAAGCAACGAGCAAATACATTAAGAATAGTGTTATTAAATGTAGTAAAATATACAATTGTTGTAGTCGTATTACTTGCAATACTTGCTAATTTTGGAGTAAATGTAAAGACCTTAGTAGCTGGACTTGGTATTACAACAGCTATTTTGGGTTTAGCATTCCAAGATTTAGCAAAAGATTTAATTGCAGGAGTTTCTATTATTACAGAAAATCAATTTGAGGTAGGAGATACCATCGAATATGACGGTTTCTTAGGAGAAGTTGTATTTTTGGGATTAAAGACAACAAGAATAAAAGATTATCGAGGAGCTGTAAAAATCGTAGCAAATCATAAGTTAGATACCCTAATAAACTATAGTTTAAATAATTATTTAGCGGTAGTAGATATTGGAGTATCTTATGACGAAAAACCAGATAAAGTATCAAAAGCTCTTGATGAAATCAGAGAAGAATTAGAAGGTACTGTTCCAAATGCAACAGGAAAAATTCAAGTTTGGGGATTAGATGATTTTGAAGATTCTAATATGAAATATAGAATTGTTGTAGAAACAAAACCACAACAGCATTATGCAGCACAAAGATATTTAAGAAGTGAATTTAAGAAACGATTAGATAAAAGAAATATTACCGTTTCTTGTCAACAGATTGAGGTGACAAATGGAAACAAATAATAATTATACAATTGGAACAAAAGTAATTATGAAAAAGCCACATCCATGTGGAACCAACGAATGGGAAATTACTAGAGTTGGTGCTGATATCAAAATAAAATGTATCAATTGTGGTAGAACAGTATTAATACCAAGAATAGAATTTAATAAGAAATTAAAAAAAATAATTTCTCAGGAAGGATAAAAATATGAAAGAAAAAAGAAAATTAAAACTCAAAAAATTTTATTTTCATCCAATTACGGTATTTCTATTTTTAACTTTTTTAGTAATTATATTAAGTGGTATTTTATCTGCATTTGAAATGCAAGCAACATACAATACCATAAATCCAAATACCAATGAATTAGAACCGACACTAGTAGCGGTAGAAAATCTATTTAGTTTTGATGGAATGAAATTTTTAATAGGAGATGCAACAGTAAACTTTATTAGTTTTGCACCTCTAGGAACTTTATTATTAGCATTAATAGGAATTACTATTGCAGAAGCAACTGGATTAATAGAGACTTTATCTAAACGATATTTTTCAAAAATTCCAAAAGAAATGCTAACATTTATTATAATTTTTGTAGCAACGATATCCTCTCTAATTAATGAGGTAGGATATGCAATATTAATCCCATTAACTGCATTAATATATTTTATAAATGGAAGAAATCCAATACTAGGTATTGTAACAGCATTCTGCGGAGTTGCATTTGGATATGGTGTTACTATTTTCGTAGGATCTATGGAAATAGCTTTAATGGATTATACAAGAACCGCAGCATGGCTAATAGATGATAATATGCATATTTCTTTAACCTCAAATTTATTTTTTATTATTGCTACTTCAATTATTATTTCAATTATTGGAACCATTATTATTGAAAAGATAATTGCTCCAAAAGTTGGAAAATATAAAAAAGAAGAAGAGTTTGCTAAAACAGAACAATATAGAGTAATTAATTTAGAAGAAGAAGAACAAAAAAGAATAGAAAAAGATAAATATGAAAAAAGAGGAATGCGCTTTGCATTAATTACAGGAATTATTGTAATATTACTATTTGCTTATATGTTAATACCAGGATTACCTTATTCTGGAATGTTATTGGATATGAACGAAAAAACATATTTAAACCAATTATTTGGAGATAATTCATACTTCCAATCAGGATTTACATATTTAGTAACATTATTATTAATTATAATGGGATTGGCCTATGGAATAGGGGCTAAGACTATAAAAAACGATAAAGCTTTAATAGAAGATGTTGGTAATAAATTTAGCAAAACAGCTTATATTTTTGTATTAATATTTGTTGTTTCTCAATTTATTGCTGTTTTAAAAGAAACAAACATTGGAATTATAGTAACTGCTTGGTTAGGAAGCTTATTAGAACATCTTGAATTTAGTGGTATACCATTAATTGTAGTAACATTATTAATTATTGCAGCATCCAATTTATTATTAACTAGTCCAACAACAAAATGGATGATATTGTCACCAATTGTAGTTCCAATGTTCATGCAATCAAACATATCTCCACAATTTGCTCAAATTGTAATGAGAGTAGGAACTTCTATGACAAATGGATTTACTCCAGTATTGGCATCATTTGTAATATTTATTGGATATTTAAATATATATAATTTAAATAAAAACAAACCATATACAATAAGAAGATCTCTAAAACTAATCACTCCATACTTTTTAATTATTGCAGCATCTTGGATATTAATAACAGTAGGATGGTATATTACAGGTCTTCCAATTGGTCCAGGAGTTTTTCCAACTTTATAAAACACCAATGGTGTTTTTTTCTTGCGAAAATAAGAAAAGTTGTATATAATACAGACGATATAAAACATAAAAATTATGTTATAATAAAATAAGAAAAGAGGTAGAAATATGAGTTTAACAGCCGGAATAGTAGGATTACCAAATGTTGGGAAGTCAACACTTTTTAATGCAATTACAAATCAAAAAATATTAGCAGAAAATTATCCTTTTGCAACAATAGAACCAAATGTAGGTGTTGTTACAGTACCTGATGAAAGAATGGATAAATTAAAAGAAATGTATCAACCAGAAAGATTTATTCCAACAGCATATGAATTTACAGATATTGCTGGTTTAGTAAAAGGAGCAAGTCAAGGAGAAGGATTAGGAAATAAATTTTTATCTCATATCAGAGAAGTAGATGCTATTGTAGAAGTAGTTCGTTGCTTTGATGATGGAAAAATAATTCATGTAGAAGGAAATATTGATCCGATTAGAGATATAGAAACAATTAATCTAGAATTAGCCATAGCAGACTTAGATATTATTAATAACCGCCTAGAAAGAGTTTCTAAAAAAGCTAGAACTACAAAAAATAAAGATGACTTAGTAGAAGTAGAAGCTTTAGAAAAAGCCAAGAAAGCATTAGAAGAAAACAAAGCTCTTAGACAAGTAGATTTTACAGAAGAAGAACTAAAGAGTTTAAAATCATACAGTTTTTTAACTTTAAAACCAATTATCTATTTAGCAAATATAAAAGAAAGTGATTTAACCAATCCAGATAATGAATATGTTCTACAAGTAAAAGAATATGCAAGCAAAGAAAATGCTCAAGTAGTTAGTCTATGTGCCAAAGTAGAAGAAGATTTAAGTGAACTTACGAAAGAAGAAAAACAAGAAATGCTAGAAGCTTTAGGATTAGAAGTATCAGGATTAGACCAATTAATTCAAGCTACATATGATATTCTAGGACTAGCAACATATTTTACTGTTGGAAAAGATGAAGTGCGAGCTTGGACATTTAAAAAAGGAATGAATGCCAAACAATGTGCAGGAATCATTCACACAGATTTTGAAAAAGGATTTATAAGAGCTGAAGTTATTTCTTATGACGATTTAATAAAATATGGTAGTGAATTAAAAGTAAAAGAAGCTGGTAAAGCAAGATTAGAAGGAAAAGATTATTTAATGCAGGATGGGGATATCTGTCACTTTAGATTTAATGTTTAAAATAGAGGAAGTAAAAATGAGTAAGTATAAATTGATAATATTTGAAACAAATAAAAAAGATGGTTGTATGAGCTTAGCCCCAAAATTTTATCCTGAAAATTATTCTTTAGAAGAACGAAAAAAAGTGTTACAAAGTGTAAAAAACAAAGTTGGGAAAAAATATCAATTCGATGGTAATCATATTTTCCAACCCTATCAAAAAGATGTGGAAAAGGATGTAGACTATCCGGATGGAAAATATATAAAAATATCAGAAAAAGATTTAGTAAAAGAGGACTACTGGGATGAAAAATTGCCTTGTGATATTTTAATGATAGATACCAAATATCCTAATATTGTAATAGGACATCGAATGGCAGATTGTCCGGTTATTATCGCCGAAGATATAAAGAAACAAGTGGTAGCAGTATCTCATTGTGGAGCAAGTCAAATTAATAGAGAAGTTCCAAGATTAACAATAGAAGCATTAAAAAAAGAAAAAAATAGTAATTCCGAAGATATTCATGTATACATAGGAAGTTGTATCAAAAAAGAAAATTATAAATATGATCGTTACCCATTGTGGGCAACCAATAAAAAAGTATGGGAAAATAAAATAACATTAAGAGATGGAATATATTATATAGACTTAATATCAGCAATAAAAAAACAATTAAAAGACGAAAATATTCCTACAGAAAATATAACAGAAAGTCCATATGATACCTTATTATCGGACGACTATTACTCCCATACAGAAGCTCATAATAATCCAAACTATCAACAAGGGCAAAATTTTGTAGGCTGTTTTTATCAAAAAATAAGTGAATCTTAATTGATTCACTTTTTTCATGCAATTTACACAATAAATTCACAACTTTAACACATACATTTTATAAACTGAACATAAAGGAGAAATTACAGGTTTAGCAACAGGTTGGTATGATATTGATAAATTAACGACAGGATTACACCCAAACGAATTAATTATTATTGCTGCAAGACCAGCTGTGGGAAAAACTGTTTTTGCTCTTCATCTTGCTACCCATGCTGCGATGACTCAAGATAAGTCAGTAGCACTTTTTAATCTTGAAATGAGTGCTGAACAATTAGCAATGCGTATTATTTCTTCTTTAGGTCAAATTGATGGTTTTAAGTTACGTACAGGTAATTTAATGAACAATGACTGGAAAAGAATTAAATATAGATACTTCCCAAATCCCAATAAGAATTATTAGAGTAGGAAGCGAATTATTAACAAACTCAATGCGAGCAAAAATAAAAGAAGCATGGGGCGAAAACATAAGTGTTACACAAGATTATGGTATGACAGAGACTTTAGGACCAGGACTAGCAATGGAATGTCAATGTGAAAAAAGAATGCATTTAAATGATAATTTTTATTTTGAATTAATAGATCCAATAACAAATCAACCAACAAAATCGAATATTGGAGAATTAGTAGTAACAACAATCTATAATGAGTGTTGTCCATTAATTCGATATAAAACAAATGACTTAGTAGAAATAAGTTATGATAAATGTAGCTGTGGAAACACTTCTCCTAGAATTGTAAAATTTTTAGGGCGCACAGACGATATGTTAAAAGTAAAAGGTGTGAAAATTTTTGTGAGTCAAATAGAAGATTTTCTTTTTATGCATCCATACTTTTCCCATCAATATGAAATTATATTATCAAAAGATAAATATAAGGATATTATGACAATTAATATTTGTTATAAAGAAAATATAACGCCTGAAATCCAACCAAAAATTAATAATTATAGTATAAAATTAGAAGAAGAATTTAAAAGTAGATTTGGAATTACTAGTAAAATTAATATATTAAATAATCACGATATAAAGCCACAATCTGGAAAAACAATCCATGTTCATGATTTAAGAGAATTAAAAGTGTAAATAAAACTAGACAAAAAAATAAAATCTTGCTATAATACTAACGAGTATTTTAAATACTCCTTGCTGCAAGCGCAGCCATTAGTCCAAAAGGAGGTGTAACAAATGAGAAAGTATGAAATTATGTTCATCGTAAGACCTGATATGGAAGAAACTGAAATTCAAAAAACAGCAGAAAACTTAAAAAAGGTTTTAGAAGATGGAAAAGCAAAAATTCTAGAAAATAAGGCAATGGGTCCTAGAGAATTAGCTTACGAAATCAAAAAATTCAAAACTGGATATTATTACTTATTCGTAGTAGAAGCAACTCCAGAAGCAGTTGCTGAATTCGACCGTGTTGTAAGAATTAACGAAAATTTACTTCGTCACTTAATTGTTAAAGTAGAAGACTAAAAAAGAGGTAGAATATATGAATAAAGTATTTTTAATTGGACGTTTAACTAGAGACCCTGAATTAAGATATACAGGAAGTAATACAGCAGTAGCAACTTTTTCACTTGCTGTAAATAGAAATTTTACAAATGCTAATGGAGAAAGAGAAGCAGATTTTATTAACATAGTAGTTTGGAGAAAACAAGCAGAAAATGTTAAAAACTATTTATCTCAAGGAAGTCAAGTAGCTATTGATGGACGTATTCAAACAAGAAGCTATGATGATCAAAATGGTCAAAGACGTTATGTAACTGAAGTAGTAGCTGATAATGTTGAATTCCTAGGTTCAAAAGGGTCATCTAATAATATGAATGCTAATAGTAATGCACAAACTTCATCAAGTAGTGCTGAACCTACACCTTATGACTTTGGTCCAAGTGCATCAGAGCCAAAAGGAACAGATGTAGATAGCAATCCTTTCGCTGATTTTGGTTCAAGTATCGAAATTAGTGATGACGAATTACCATTCTAAAAAGGAGGAATAAAAATGGCAGAATTTGGACGTAGAAAGAAAAAAGTATGTATGATGTGTACTGGAGCTACAGTTGACTATAAAAATCCTGAAACATTAAAAAGATATGTAAATGAAAAAGGTAAAATCGTTTCAAGAAGAGTTACTGGAAACTGTGCTCGTCATCAAAGATATATTTCAACACAAATAAAAAGAGCTAGAGCAATTGCTTTAATGCCTTATACAAGATAAAAAAAGAGTTCACATTGGACTCTTTTTTCATTTTACAAACAAAAGAAAGTATTATATAATAAGAAAGAGGAATACAGGAGGCAAAAATGAAGATAATTGAACAAAGAAGAGAATTAAATAAGCGTATCAAAAAAGCAAAAGTAATCTTCTTGATGGCTCATAAAGACCTAGACTTAGATGCCTTAGGAAGTTGTATTGGATTAAGCCTTATTTTAAAACAGCGTAAAAAAACTTGTTATATTATAGTAGATGATAAAAAGCACGAATTAGGTGTTGATAAAATATTAAAAGAATTAGATGGTTGCATTCCTATAATAAGAGGAGAAGACATTGATAAATATTTATACCCTAATAATAAAAGGAACTTGTTAATTGTATTAGATACCAATAAGACGGAATTAGTACAAAATAAAGAGATACTAAAGAAAATTGACAATAAAATAGTAATTGATCATCATGATTTAGGAAAAACCACAATTAAAGATGCCTATATTATAGATGATGGAGATGTTTCAAGTACCTGTGAAATGATAACAGAGTTAACAGAATTTTATGATGTGGAGTTAGACCCATACTATGCAACAGTATTATTATCAGGAATTGTATTAGATACCAATAACTTTACATTAAAAACAAGTGCTGAAACTTATTATGCAGCATATTATTTAGCTAATCTAGGTGCGAGTGCTAAAAAAGTACAGTACTTATTAAAACAAGATATTGAAGAATATACGGAACGTCAAAAATTATTAACAGACATTGAAACAATAAATAAAAAGATTGCTTTTACAAAAGCTAGTCCATACACCATTTATAGACGTGAAGATTTAGCTAAAGTAGCAGACACATTATTATTCTTTAATAATATTGAAGCGTCCTTTGTAATTGGTAAAATAGGAAAAGATACAATAGGAATAAGTGCTAGAAGTTTAGGAAATTACAATATTAGTAAAATATTAGAAAAACTTGGAGGCGGAGGAAATGATTACAATGGAGCTGCCCAATTTGAAAAAACAACTATTAGTAAAGTAGAACAAGAGTTAAAGAAAGCAATAGCACAAGAAGAAGGTGAATAAAATGGAAGTAATTTTTATAAAAGATTTAAAAGGCCAAGGAAAAAAAGGTGAAATAAAAAATGTTAAGGCTGGATATGCTGAAAACTTTTTAATTAAGAATGGTTATGCAGTCTTAAAGACAAAAGAAAATCTTGCTAAGTTAGAAAAAGAACAACAAAACAAAGCTAAAGAAAATGAAAAGAATAAACAAGAAGCAATAGAAAAGAAAAAAGAATTAGACAAGTTAGTTTTAGATTTTAAAGTAAAAACTGGAGAGGGAGATAAAGTCTTTGGAAGTGTAAGTTTAAAACAAGTAAAAGACGCTTTATCAAAAGCAGGATATAAAATTGATAAAAATCAAATAGAATTAACAACATCCATGGCTAGTCTAGGGTTTCATAAAGTAAATATTAATTTATATCCAGGAATTACAGCAACAATAAAAGCACATATCATAAAATAGAGGTGAAAAAATGCCATTAAAAACATTGCCAAACAACATAGAAGCAGAAGAATCTGTTTTAGGAGCCTGCTTTTTATCAAAATATGCTTTACAAAAAGCCTGTGAAAACCTAACACCAGACTCTTTTTATGATGAGAAAAATGGTAAAATATTTGCCGCTATGAATGCATTAGTAGATGCAAAAACACCCATTGACATTACAACTGTTACAGGTTATTTGAAAAAAACAAATCAATTAACAGAAATTGGTGGAGTTGAATACCTAACAGAAGTTTTAAATTTTGTTCCAACTGCAAGCAATATTGACTATTACATTAAAAATGTAGAAGATGCTTCCATCTTAAGAAAATTAATAGAAACCGCAACAGATATTGCATCAGAAGGATATCGAACAGATGAAAGTGTAAATGAAATATTAGATAATTCTGAAAAAAAGATTTTGAATATTGTTAAAAATAGAAAAACAAGTGAATTTAGATCAATTAAAGATATTTTACAAAAGACACAATCAGATTTAGAAAGATTATCAGAACATAAAGGAGAAATTACAGGTTTAGCAACCGGTTGGTATGATATTGATAAATTAACAACAGGGTTACATGCAAACGAATTAATTATTATTGCTGCAAGGCCAGCTATGGGGAAAACTGTTTTTGCTCTTAATCTTGCTACTCATGCAGCGATGACTCAAGATAAGTCAGTAGCGCTTTTTAATCTTGAAATGAGTGCTGAACAATTAGCTATGCGTATTATTTCATCTTTGGGACAAATAGATGGTTTTAAATTACGTACGGGTAATTTAATGAACAATGACTGGAAAAGAATTAATGAAGCAATTTCCCAATTATCTAATACAAACCTAGTAATAGATGATACTCCAGGAATTACAATAGGTGAAATAAGAGCAAAATGTAGAAGATTAGCAAGTAGTGAAAAAGGCCTAGGACTAGTAATTATTGACTACTTACAATTAATATCAGGTGGTAAAAATTATGGTGCTAACAGACAACAAGAAGTTTCTGACATATCCAGAAGCTTAAAAACACTTGCTATGGAATTGCAAGTTCCTGTTATAGCACTATCGCAATTATCACGTAGTGTTGAGTCACGTGAAGATAAACGACCAATAATGAGTGATTTACGTGAATCAGGATCAATAGAACAAGATGCTGATATAGTAGCTTTCTTATATAGAGATGATTATTATAAAAAAGAAGCCAGAAATGAAGACAATACAAGTATTGTTGAAGTAATCTTTGGAAAACATCGTAATGGACCAACCGCAACAATCGAATTATTATTTAAAAAAGATACATCGACAATGTTAAACTTAAGCAAAGGAAATCGAGGTGAAGAAGAATAATATGAAACATAAGTTTTCTAAAATTCTATTAATATTAGTTTTAGGAATAACCATTCCATTTACAACTGCGTTTTCATCTCAAAACCCTAAAACTTTATATCGAGTATATTTAAAAGGAAAATCAATAGGTTTAATTGAATCAAAAGAAGCTTTAGAAAATTACATCGACAAAAAGCAAAATGAAATAAAAGAAAAATTTGGTGTAAATAAAGTATACTTACCAGAAGATTTGGATATAGAAAAAGAAGTAACATTTGATGACGATATATCTACAATTAAAGAAATTTATAACAAGATTAAAGATATCTCACCATTTACAATCAAAGGATATGCTATAACAATAGGAGCAGTTGATTCACAAGCTGGTGATGGAAAGACGATTAAAGGAAAAAAACAAACAATCTATGTTCTAGATAGAGATGTATTTGAAGATGCAGTAGATAATGTGGTTCATTCTTTTGTTTCAGAAGATGATTATGAAAATTATGCTAACGATACTCAAAAACCAATTAAAGATACAGGAAAAATAATTGAACGTATTTATATTAAAAATAAAATAACCATATCGAAAAGAAATATTCCAGTAGATGAAACTATTTATCAAGATACCAATACATTAAGTAGATATTTAATGTTTGGAACGACAAAAGCCCAACAAAAATATACAGTACAAGCAGGAGACACAATTGAACAAATTTCATTTAATAATAAGATTTCAACAGAAGAATTTATGATTGCTAACCCTGAGTTTACAAGTACAAATAGTTTATTGTATCCAGGGCAAGAAGTAACATTAGGAATTTTAAAACCACAGATAAGCATCGTAGAAGAAGATCACGTGGTACAGGACCAAGAGACTAATTATCAAACAGAAACACAATATGACAATGATAAAGAAGTTGGATATAGCGAAGTAAAGCAAGCAGGAGTAAAAGGTGTAACTAGAATTACTCAAAAAGTACAAAAAATAAATGGTGAAACTGTTTCTGTTGCTAATGTATCATCTGAAGTCCAAAAAGAACCAATTAACGAAATAATTGTTAAAGGTGGTAAAAAATCAAGTTATAGTGGATATGGAACAGTAGTTGCAACAGCAGGAGAATGGGGATGGCCAGCAACATGTTCATCAGTATCAAGTCCATTTGGATATAGATGGGGAGCATTACATGATGCTATTGACATAGCCGGTTGTGGATATGGTTCTAATATCTTTGCAGCGAAAGATGGAATTGTTGTACAATCTTCATACAAATATGACAATGGTGAATTTATTACCATTGATCATGGAAATGGATATTATTCATTGTATGCTCATATGGTATCAGGTTCAAGACGAGTTAAAGTGGGTGACTATGTAGTAAAAGGTCAAGTTATAGGAAGTATGGGAATGACCGGAGCAGCAACTGGTGTACACGTACACTTTGCAATCTGGAGAGGTTATCCATATCGTGGTGGAACACCTTTAAACCCATTAGCGTTCTATTAAAATGAAAGTTAAAACAATTGCCAGTGGATCAAAAGGAAATTGTTCAATAGTCTTATGTGGTGACACAAATTTAATAATAGATATGGGAATTTCCTACTTAACTCTAAAAAGGAGTTTAGAAGAAAATTCCCTTTCTTTTGAACAATTTTCTGGAATATTAATTACACATAGTCACAAAGACCATATTAATGGCCTAAAATCGTTAATAAAAAAAACAAATTTAACTGTATATATACCAGAAAAAATGTATGATGATTTAAAAGATATTGTTCCACCATACCGTTGTGAATTTATTGAAGATAAATTTCAAATTAATGATGTAAATATAGAGCTAATACATACATCTCATGATGCTCCATGTTCAGTTGGATTTATTATTACATACAATAATAAATCACTAGTATATATAACTGATACAGGGTACATAAATAGAAAATACTTAGCTAAAATGACAGAAAAAGATATATATGTTATAGAGGCAAATCATGATGAAGTAATGCTTATGGATGGACCATATCCAAGATTTTTAAAAGAAAGAGTAATCAGTGATAAAGGCCATTTATCCAATAAAACAACAGCAAAATATTTAAAGAAAATTATAGGTAAAAATACTAAATATATAGTATTAGCCCATTTAAGTGAAAAAAACAATACAGAAGAGAAAGCATTAGAAGCTGTCCACGAAGAATTGGGTGATACCAAAATACAAATATTAATTGCTAGACAACATGAAGAAAGTCCAATACTAGAGGTGTAATATGATAAAATTAATTGTCGTAGGATCTTTAAAGGAAAAATATTTAAAAGATGCCTTGGAAGAATATGAAAAAAGAATAAAAAGATATACTGATATTGAAATTATAGAAGTAAAAGACGAGGGACTATTACCGCCAATACAAGCTATGGCTAAAGAAGCAGAAAAAATAAAAAAGCATATTTCAGATAGAGAATTCATTATTACATTAGAAATTGAAGGTAAACAATTTACTTCAGAAGAATTTTCTAAAAAGATAGAAGATATTCAAATGATAAATAGTAATATTACTTTTATTATTGGAGGAAGTTATGGAATAGATGATACAATCAAAGAACAATCAAAACTTCATTTATCATTTTCAAAAATGACTTTTCCCCATCAATTATTTAGAGTCTTATTATTAGAACAAATATATAGAGCATTTAAAATTATGAATCACGAAAGTTATCATAAATAAGGAGAAAAAATGAAATATTTAAAAGTAATAGATGAAAGAGTATCAAATGCAAACCCTAATCTAGTTTATAAAATAAATGAAGTAAATGTTGCAAAAAAATGGAATAAAAACGCAAAAAGTCCAGAAGAAATGGGTGGATTCAATTTCTCTACAGAAAATAAAATATTAAGATGGTTATTAAGAGGAAATACACTTTATGAAGTAGTAATACCTCCAGGAGCAGAAGTAGTCGAATGTGATTCTCTATCAGCACCACATGGCGTTTTCAGAACAAACAAAATAATTATAAAAAGCCCAATAAAAATAACAGATGAAGTGGCTATGGATTTATATAAAAAGTCAGACCTACCATGGAAATCATATATTCAAATTTTATCATATCTTGCAGCAGCTGGTTATAAAAACACTTCATATAAAATATTAAATGAAAAAATTAATAAAGAGAATGCTAACAAAGCTCTAGAAATATATGACACTTTTTTAAAAAGAAGAACAGATCCAATGCCAAATCTTTATATAGAAATAAAAAACAAGATAGAAGAGCTAGAAAAAAGAAAAGAGGTATAACATGATTGGAAATAACTGGGATAATTTATTAAAAACTGAATATCAAAAAGAATATTTTAGAAATTTAATGGATTTTATAAAAAATGAATATAAAACTAAAACAGTATACCCTAAACAAAGTGATGTTTTCAACGCTTTTCGATATACAGATTTCAATGATGTAAAAGTTGTAATTCTAGGTCAGGATCCATATCATGGGCCAAATCAAGCTGAGGGACTTTCTTTTTCAGTAAGTAATGAAGTTTTAAAGCCACCATCATTAAAAAACATTTTTAAGGAACTAGAAAGTGACTTAGGAATACCTTTTCCAAAACATAACTCACTTAAGCCATGGGCCAAAGAAGGAGTATTATTGCTAAATGCAGTATTAACAGTAGAAGCTCATACACCGACATCCCATAAAAATCATGGATGGGAAGAATTTACAGATCAAGTAATAAGAACTATTAATAAGAAAACAACACCTGTAGTATTCATATTATGGGGAAGTTATGCAAGAGCCAAGAAAAAATTAATTACAAATCCAATTCACTATGTAATAGAGTCGGCTCATCCATCTCCATTTTCTGCATATAATGGATTTTTTGGTAGCAAACCGTTTTCAAAAACAAATGATTTTTTAATAAGCAAAGGACTAAAACCAATTGATTGGAGAGTAGAATAAGAAGAAATCTCCTTTTTTTTTGACAAAATAAAGAAAATATGGTATAATCTAGCAAATATGAATGAGGGGTAAGGGAAATGAAATATATCGACATATATAATAATATAGCTAATCCATTTTTTAATGAAAGTACACTAGATACATTAGCAGAAGCATATTCGAAAAGACATTTTGGTTTAGGTGGTTTTTATAGTAGCCTAGTAAGCACTACAACAAAAGAATATGCAGGAAAATATGATCCTAAAGAAAGTGATAAATTTTATGCGACAGCTTTTAATAAATGGAAAAAAGGAATAGTAAGTTTAACAAAAAAAGAATTTGAGTATCTAAAGGCTAGAAACAGCTATGATGATAGACTAATTAAGTTAAGAAACTATTTAAAGACAGTTCCTGATGTAACAACTGAGGAAGAAGCAAGAAAAATAATGAGTCAGAAATTTCAAGATGAAGATTTAAACAGTGCTATGGATGACTATAGATGGGATAGTATAAGTTGGGGAACTGGATGGATGCATGTAAAGTCAAGATATCTAAATGGTAAAAGAGGAAATGATTTTCCAGTATACCATAGATTATATTTAAATATTGAACCAGTAGATATTCATAAAGTAGCAAATGAGTTAACTAAGAAATGTGATGCATATGGAATTCCATATTATTTTAAATATGATGAATATGGCAATAGAGATGATACTTTTGTAATTTATTCAGATACAGAAAAGTTACCATTTTATATCGATATGTTACAAGAGATTGCTAAAGAAAATCCAGAAATAAAATCAAGAAGTAAAACTCCACCAGTGTTAACTGGAAAAATAGATGGATGGATTGGATATGGATCTGAGCCAGAAGAAAAGAATGGTAAAAAAAGATCATTTAATTCTGTACGTAGTAAATGTATAGAAAAAGCAATTGGTGAAGAATTTGAAAATTGGTTTTCATTAAATAAAAATGCTAAAATTACTTATCAAGGAAAAGAAATCACCTTAATGGAGTATATTTCAATATTAGCAACTGAAAAAGAAATTAATAGAATGAAATTGAGAATAATGCAAAAGCCAGATAATAAAACTCAAGAAGAATATGAAAGATATCTAGGATATAGTGAAAAAGATCTTGACAATCCAGCTCTAATACAAGAAATATATACTAAGATAAAGAATGAAATTAAAAGTAATTGGGATACTCCGGGAGTAGGAGTAAAAAGTTTAGAAATTACTAATGGAGATAAAAAAATAACTTTCTATAGTCATAGTGTAAAAGAATTAAAAGATTTAGCAGTACCATATGTAATGAAACATGATAAAGTTTTTAGAGAAAGAGTAAAAAACAAAATAAAACAATTATCAGCAGCAGAGGGTATTGATATAGAAAAATACTGTTTTGATATAGGTTCAAAAGAAAGTTTATTAAAACAAGATCAAGAAAATGATCAAATGAACAATTTATACCAAGCTGCTCAAAAATATGCTAAAAAGCATGGAATACCTGAGCCACGAGCAAAAGGCTTGTATGAATCAAATATAGATTATTTGAATTATTTATCTAAATATGCGAAAGATAATAATATAAAGAAGAATAAAGAACAACAAACACAGTCAACTCCGAAAAAATCTACAACTTATCGTTTGAAAAAAGACCAAATCATTCAAGATTTACCTATTTATTCTAAAGAGCCAAGTAGATATC
>USGP01000014.1 GCA_900554315.1 uncultured Mycoplasmatota bacterium | reverse complement strand
TGAACTTTGAAATTACAAAAAAAAATATTAGTTATTTTCTTCTATTTATCTTTTTAATTATTTATTTTTTTCTCTTTTTTATTGATGTTAAACTTCCTATTTTAAAATTTATTCTTTATGGTATTTTATTTCTTGTTTTTTTATTATTTTTTAGGGATAAGAAATTAATTCGAAATTATCATAAAGATTTGATGCAAACAGTGATTATCATTGTTGCTAGTTATTTTATATTATATTATTTATCAGGGTTAATCGTTGGATATGTTTATAATATATATAATACTAGTTTTACTGGTATTTTATATAATACAGTTATTTTTATTCTTCCATTATTTTTTAGAGAAGAAGTGCGTCTAAAATTTGTTTATTTAGGAAAGAGTAAAGTAGCTTATATTTTTGTTACAATTGTTTTTATTTTATGTGAGTTGTTTAGTTCTACTTTTTTTGATTTTCAAACAAATGCAGAATTCTTTACACAATTTGTATCTATATTTTTACCAATCGTATTAGAAAATATTTTATTAACTTATTTAGCTTATATTGGAATTAGAAGTACTGTGTATGCTTATTTTATACCTATGTTGGTTTCTAGGTATTTTGTTCCAGTCGTAGTAGACTTTGATTGGTTTTATAGTTTGTTATTTCAATTGCTTCTTAGTATTTTATTATATTATTATCTTATGAATGAGTATTTATGGAAGGCTAAGAAGATATATAGTAGAAAAACAGATAAAAAAAATTCTTTTTTATATGTTTGTATTGGTTGTATTATTCTTAGTTTTGGACTGTTTGTTGCAGGAGTATTTAAATATCAACCAGTTGCAGTTTTGACATATAGTATGGAACCTGTTTTTACTAGGGGAGATGCAGTTGTAGTTGAAAAGTTAAGTACGAATTCTGAGAAAAGGAAATTGAAAAAAGGGGATATTATACAATATCAGTATGATAAAACTGTTGTTGTTCATCGAATTTTGAAAAAGTATCAAGAACAGGGTGAAACCATTTTTATATTAAAAGGTGATAACAATGATTCGGAGGATCCAAAACCTGTTAAGATGGATCAGATAATAGGTAAAGTTATTTTTTCTGTTCCTAAGGTTGGTTATCCTAGTGTTTGGTTGAGTGAGTTTTTATATCCAGAGAAGGAAGCAGAAGTAGAAGTTGGTAGGTGATAAAAATGATACAGAAATGGCTGAAAAAAGTTCCAATTATATATTTTGTTCTTTGCTCTAGCTTTTTTGCATTGTTGTTTCTATTTATTCTATTTTCTTCTCATATATTAAATCCTACTAGTATTCATAAAGTAACTACTTCAAAATATCAAAATTCTATTACTTATCAAGTGTTATTAAATAATAATCCATTTATTTCGAATACATCTTTAGGAATGAATCAGTCTTATATTACTTCTATGGTGAATTCTATTTCTGTGCAATTTAAAGAAAATACTAGTTTTCATACTTCTTCTGATGTTTCTTATAATTATACGATTTATGCTAAGTTATCTTCTATTTATCATAATGACGATGGAAGTGATTCTGAGATATGGTCACAAATTTATCCATTATTTTCAAAAGATAATCAGGTACTTGCTGGTAATCAATTATCAATAGATGAAACTGTAGTGATTCCATATTGGGATTATCAATCTATAGTAGATAATTTTAAAAATACTTATCATTTGAAGGTTGATCCTACTTTGGATGTTGTTATGGATATTCAATATCAATATGGAGATGAAAGAAAGAATAATACTTTAAAATTATCTATTCCAATGGATCAAGAAGTGTTTAAGATTTCAACAGATTATAAGAAAAAAGGTTCTATTGTAGAAAGTCAGAAAATTTCTAATATGACAGTATCTTATGGACTTGTGATGTTTGCTTTAATTATTGTTGGTATATTCTTGATAGTATCTATTGGTTTATTACTTATGAAGTTGATTCGTTTATATTCTATGACAGAATATGAACGTATAAAGTCAAAAATAAAGAAAGATTATGGATCTATTATTGTAGATATTGATAATACAATTAATTTTGATGACTTTACAATTTTCGATATCAAAACGATTGGTGAATTGGTTGATTTAGAAGAAGAATTAAGAATTCCAATTTTATTCTATGAAAAGCCAAAAGCTAAAATCTGTTATTTTGTTATTATTAAAGAGCATTATATGTATCGATATACTTTGAAAGATTCATCTCAAGAAATTATTTAAAGAGGGTGTTTGGATTATGAGAAAGAGAAAGCAGAGAAGGAAGTTTAATTTTGTTCTTTTACTTGCATTCTCTTTTTGTTTTGTCTTTATGGCAACAGCTTATTCCATTTTAAGTGAAAGCTTAACTGTTAGTGGTAGTGCTACTATTACACAAAAAGAGGTTAGTGGCGGTGATTTTATAGAAAGTGTGGTCGGAGATGACGATAGTTTTGTAGAGAATGATGATGGATCTCATAACTTTGTGGGAGATGAAGGAGTAGCTGTTAATAATTATATTGAGTTTCCGGAGGGAAAGTGGAGAATTATATCTATTGATGTAGATGGTAATATTAAAATTATTCGTGATCCAGAGGCTAGTTTAAATTCTTTATTTATGGCTAATGATAAAGATACTTATAATTGGGAAACATCTGTTGTTTTACAGAATTTGAAAAATTGGTATCAACAGAATCTTAGTGCTTATTCTGATGTTATTGTACAAAATCCGGAATGGCAATTAACGACAGTTCCTAAGGATACGCCATTAATGGACCCTCCAACTGTGCTCGGAGTCTATACCGATAGTCCTATTGGATTGATTCGAAATGATGAGATTTTAAATAGTTCTGGTAGTGGATCTTCTAGTGATAAAAATATTTCTTCCTGGATAAATCAAGGATATCAATGGACGATGACTGCTATTTCTGATAAACCGAATCAAGCTTGGAAAGTAAATGGTGGTAAATTTATGAATTCTGGTGTTGCCAGTAGTTCTACTGTATATCGTCCAGTTATTTATTTAAAATCTTCAGTTACTTTTTCTGGTGGTACTGGTACTTGGAATGATCCTTTTGTTGTTTCTTAAAAAATATTTGTTTTTTTCATTTAATGTGTTATAATAGGCATATCGATGTTGATTAAGAAGTAGTAGTAAATGATTTCTTTGGAGAGAGTTCGTGGTTGGTGAAAACGGATAAGAATAGTTTATGAATTCGTCTTAGGAGTCCCTATAAGAAATTATAGGCGTTAATCGCGTTAAGATAATGAGGTAGTTAATAACTATAAATTAAGGTGGTACCGTGTTACTATACACCCTTAAGTTATAGTTATTTTTTTTTGGAGGATCTTATGATTAAAAGAATGATTTGGGATTTGGATAATACATTAGCTATTCGTGATTTAAATGCTGAAAATGCTTTTTTAACTCAACATTGTGATAGTGAAGAAATAGATAGGCTTTTTTCTTTGCTTTCTAGTTATGAACAATTTCATCAACAATTTAATGTTCCTAGTTTTTCTAAATATTGTACAGAAGTAACGGGAATTAATTATGGAGAGGATTTCTTTTATCAATGGTTTTCTGTTCATCTTGAATATCCTGGATATGTAGTTGATGGAGCAGAAGATACATTAGCTTTTATGCAAAATCGTGGTATTTCTAATGTGGTATGCACTAACGATATTACAGATTTTCAACGGGAACGTTTAAAAAGGCTAGGACTTCTTTCCTATATTGATGAGGTGTATGGTGGAGATATTATGTTAAAGCCTAATGTCGAAAGTTATCGGGCTGCGATGGGAGATTTTTCTGCTTCAGAATGTGGTATGGTTGGTGATAGTTTACTTAACGATGTTTGTATGCCTAGAAGTTTAGGGATTCATGCTTTTCATTTTGCACCAAGTAGTACTTGTCCTTATAGTATTAAAAAATTAGTAAAAGTAAAGGAGTTAGTTTTATGAAAATAGAAGAGATTAGAAATGAAATGTTAAATGAGTTAGAAAAAGTTTCTAACTTAAAAGAATTAGATGAATTAAGAGTTAAATATTTAGGTAAAAAAGGTATTATTACTGAGCTTAATAGTGAGATAAAAAATGTTCCAAATGAGGAAAAGAAAGCATTTGGTCAAAATGTTAATTCTTTACGTACGTCTTTTCAAGAACGCTTTTCTGAAATTAAAGAAAATTTAGAAAAGAAAGCCTTGGATGAGCGTTTAGAAAAAGAAGCAATTGATATCAGCTTGCCTAGTACAAAAGTAAGTTATGGAGCTCCTAATATTTTAGAGAAGTTAATTGAAGAAGTAGAAGAAGTATTTATGTCTATGGGATATGATGTAGTTGATGGCCCTGAAATTGAAGAGGATAAATATAATTTTGAAATGTTAAATATTCCAAAAGGACATCCTGCTAGAGATGCTCAAGATACTTTCTATATTGAAGGGGAAGAAATTTTACTTCGTAGTCAAACTTCTCCAGTACAAGTACGTACGATGTTAAAAGGAAAAGGAAAAGTACCTGTTCGTGTTATTTGTCCTGGTAAAACTTATCGTAGAGATGAAGATGACGCAACTCATTCACATCAATTTATGCAAATTGAAGGATTACTTGTCGATAAAGATATTTCTCTATCTGATTTAAAAGGAACTTTTTTAGTTTTATTTAAAAAGCTGTTTGGAGATGATGTTGAAGTTCGTTTCCGTCCAAGTTATTATCAATTTACAGAACCTTCTGTAGAAATCGATATTAGTTGCTTTAATTGTAAAGGAAAGGGATGTAATATTTGTAAACATACTGGTTGGATTACTATTTGTGGTGCTGGTATGGTTCATCCTAATGTTTTGCGCATGAGTGGATATGATCCTGAGGTTTGGAGTGGTTTTGCTTTTGGATTTGGTGCTGAAAGAGTTGCTATGCTTAAGTATGATATTGATGATATTAGAACTTTTTATAATACAGATTTAAGAGAAGTAAAACATTTTGATAGAGGGGAGTTAGAGAACGATGATTAGTTTGGAATGGGTAAAAGATTATATTGATATTAGTGATCAAGATTTAGAAGAGCTAGCTGTTAAGATTACGGAAGCTGGTATTAATGTTGAAAAAGTGATTACCAATCATATTGATCATTTAGTCATTGGTAAAGTTATTAGTTGTATTGATCACCCAAATAGTGATCACTTACATTTATGTCAAGTAGATGTTGGTAATGAAGAATTACAACAAATTGTTTGTGGAGCACCTAACGTACGTGAAGGCTTAAAAGTTATTGTTGCTTTACCTGGAGCGGTTTTACCTGGTGATTTTGAAATTAAAGCTAGTAAAATTCGTGGAATAGAATCTAATGGTATGATTTGTGCAATGTATGAATTAGGTCTTGAAGAGAAGACAGATGAAGCATATGCTCGTGGAATTGAAGAATTAGATGCAGATGCTCCTATTGGAAAAGATCCTCTTGTTTATTTAGGACTTGAGTCTACATTATATGAACTTGATATTCATAAGCATCGTAATAATGATTGTTATTACCATATTGGATTTGCTTATGAGATTGCTGCTATTTTGAATCGCAAAGTGACATTACCTGATTGTAGTTATAAAGAAGATAGTGATTCTGTAGAAAAACATTTCTCATTAGATGTTGAAACTACGAAATGTCCATATTATTTAGCTAAAATGGTTACTGATGTTAAAATAGGTGAGTCTCCTGAGTTTATGCAAAGAAGATTGATTGCAGCTGGTATGAGACCTATTAATAATGTGGTTGATATTTCTAATTATGTAATGTTGGAGTTTGGTCAACCTCTTCATTTCTTTGATAAAGATACTTTAGGTGATCATATTTTAGTAAGAGATGCTAAAGAGGGAGAAGAAGTTGTTACACTTGATGGTAAAAATCGTATTTTACGTAGTAGTGATATTGTAATTACTGATGGAGAGAAACCGGTTTGTATAGCAGGTGTTATGGGTGGAGAAAATACAGAAGTTACTGAAAATACTAAGAATATTTTAATTGAAGCTGCTATTTTTGACCCTGTTAGTATTCGTTATACAGCTGCACACTTAGATCTTAGAAGTGAAGCTAGTATTCGTTATGGAAAAGGTTTAAATTATGAATATACTATGATGGCAATGAATCGTGCTTGTCATTTATTAGAAAAGTATGCTGGAGCTAAAGTGTTATCTGGTATGGTTAGTCATGATGTTGTTGATAAGAGTGAAAAGGTTGTAGAATTTAGACCAGAACAAGTTGATAAGATGTTAGGTATTCGTATTACAGAAGAAGATATGAAGTTTGAACTTGAAAGACTTGATTTTCCATATACAATTGAGAATGGAGTATTTAAAGTTGTGATTCCAAAGAGAAGACTTGATATTGATCCTAATGTTAATGATATTGCTGAAGAGATTGGTAGACTTTATGGTTATCAAAAACTTGTTTCTACTTTACCTAAGGTAGGTATTCGTCGTGGGCAATATGTTGGTGATGTTAAATATCGTAAGGTGGTTTCTAAACGTCTTCGTAGTTTAGGATTTAATGAAGTTAAAACTTATACTTTGGTATCACCAGATATGAGTAAACTTTTTGATTATGAAGGAAAAGAAAAAGTAGTTTTACCTAATCCAATGAGTGTGGATAAGAGTGTTGTTCGTACTACTTTGATTCCATCTTTATTAAATGTTTATCAATATAATAAAGCTCGTAAAGTAGAAGATATTGCGATTTATGAAGTAGCTAAAACTTATGATAAGAATTATCAAGAAGAAAGCAAAATTGCTTTCTTAATGAAAGGTAATTATGTTGAAAATCCTTGGAAGGGAAGTATACCTGTAGACTTTTATTTAATGAAAGGTTTCGTTGAAGATATTCTTTGTTATTTTGGATTCCAAAATCGTTATAGTTTTGTTAAAACTAGTCTTCCTGATATGCATCCTGGTAAATCTTGCCAAGTATTGTTAGATAGAAAACCAATTGGTATTTTAGGACAAGTTCATCCTAGTGTTTCTAAAGATGAAATTTATGTTTGTGAACTTTCATTACAAGCTTTGATGCAACGTGTTAAACCACTAAAATATAAGGAAGCTTCTAAGTATCCGACTATTGAAAAAGATGTTGCTTTTGTTGTTTCAAAAGATGTTACATCTGGTGAAATAGAAGCTACTATTAAAAAAGCTGGAGGTAGACTTCTTCATTCAACTGAGGTATTTGATGTTTATGAAGGAGAACATGTACCAGAAGGTATGAAATCTATTGCTTATAATTTATTATTTATGGCAGATGATCGTACTTTGACAGATGATGAAGTTATGAAAGTTTTTAATCAAATTATTGATAAAGTTGTTTCTGTTCATTCTGCAGAAGTACGTGACAAATAATTGTATATAAAAAGGTAAAAGCTATACTTTTACCTTTTTTTGCTTTATACTTTTAATGTAAGATAAAGTAGAGGTTGTTGTATATGAAAAAAGAATCACGTATAGGGCGTGTATTATTAGAAATATTAGTGGGGTTGTTATTTATTGCAATTATTTATTTTGTTTTTATAGATTCTAATTTTGATAAAACTAGTTCTATTATTATTTTAGTTGTTGTATTTCTTATTTTTATGTATATTGTCGTTGCTCGTCTGCATTTTTCAGATGTTTTGGAGAAAAACAAGAGAAGTGTTGTTACTGCTCCTCAGACGACAGTTGAAGGTATTTTAGATGAGAAAACACGTAATATGTTGGATAAAGATGGAGACGGAGAAATTATGATTTCTGAATATTATCCGTTAACAGAAGACGAGGTTTTAAAAAAAGTTTTTGCTGTTGATTCTAAATTTTCTAAGGAAGATTTTTATGCCTGGGTAAAGCATTTATATTCTACAATTTTGGAGGCTTTGGATAAAGAAAATCCTGTAATGTTACGTCGCTTTGAAAGCGATTATCTTTATCAAAGACATATTGCCTTATTTGAAGATATTAAAGCAAGTGGTGCTAGTATTTCTAATTATGCTATTAAGGGTGTATTGTTAAAGGATTTTAAAATTGAAGGAGATAAGGAAATTTTAGTGGTTGCTTTAAGTGCTTCTATTAATAAAGTAAATATTTATGATGATAACTATAAGTCTTATATTTTGACATTTGCTAGAAAAAAAGGAGTTAAGACAACTGGAACATTATTGGAGAAAGAAACAAATTGTCCTAATTGTGGAGCTGTATTAGATTTGGATGATCATGGTGTTTGTTCTTATTGTCATACTACTGTTTCTAATGGTGATTTTGGTTGGATTTTAATTGATATGAAAAGTATTAAATTAGTTGGAGATTAAAAAGGATGAATTATTTTTCATCCTTTTTTTCATTACGTTCTTGTTTTTCTTTTTTTGTTTTTATAATTTTTAGTTTGGTATTTAGTTTTAGGTCTTTTACAGTGTTTAGTGGTAAAAAGTATACATTGTAGACTTTTCTTTTTGGAAAAATATATTTTTCGGTATTCATTTTTTCATACATATATAATATATTATCTTCTTTATCTGTTAGAACAATATCTATTTTTTGACATAAGAAGTTAGTGGTTACAAATTTTTTCTTTGAGAATTTTATTCCATAGTCAATAGGTTCTAAGACAAATTTTAGTCCTTTGAATCTATTCCAAAATCCTTTTAATTCTATTATTTTTATCTTTTTTCTTTTTACTTGTAAATACATCAAAAGCCCTTCTTTCTTCTTTTATTTTATCATGTTTTCTTTCATTTACAAAGCTTATTAAATATGTTATTATATATAGGAAAAGGAGGTAAATAGTATGAGTGGACATTCTAAATGGGCAACGATTCATCGTAAAAAAGGATTAATCGATGCTGCTCGTGGTAAAGTGTTTCAAAAATTAGCAAAAGAAATTATGGTAGCAGCTAAAGGTGGTAGTCCTGATCCTGATCAGAATGCAGCCTTACGTTTAGCAGTAGATAAGGCAAAAGCACAAAATATGCCAAAAGAAAATATTAATAAGGCAATTGAGAAAGCAACTGGATCTAATGATGCTGATAACTATGAAAGTGTTAGATATGAAGGTTATGGACACGGTGGAGTTGCGTTTATTGTGGATTGTTTAACTGATAATCGTAATAGAACAGCCTCTCAAGTTCGTAGTGCTTTTACAAAAGCTGGTGGAAATTTAGGTACAGATGGATCTGTTAGTTATATGTTTGAAAGACGTGGATCTATTGTAATTCCGGCTGATTATGATGAAGATACCATGATGATGGTAGCATTAGATGCAGGAGCTTTGGATTTTGAAAAATCTGGAGAGCATTATTTAATTACTACTGATACAGAAAATTTTGCTAATGTTAAGAAAGCTTTAGAAGAAGCTGGAGTACAAGAGTTCTTGGAATGTGAACTTACTTATATTCCTAATATGGAAGTTACACTAGACGAAGAAGGACAAGAAAAAGTTCATAAGTTAGTGGATACTTTGGAAGATTTAGATGATGTACAAGATGTATATTATAATTTAAAAGAAGATTAATTGGGGAGAAAATATATGGATAAAGAAGCAGAATTAAAAAAGATTAATACGGAATTGAAAGTTTATGTTAATGAGGCTTCTTTTATTTCTTCTCATTGTCGAAATAAGTTGATTCGTATGTTAGGACAGAGTTTTGATATTGATTTACCAATTGAAAACTTTAAAAATATTGATGTTACTTTATATGAAAATGGCAATATTGAAATGAGAGATGAAATTTATAAGAGGGAGACTGAGCTTTCTTTTGATGAAGTTATAGAACGTTATCATTCTTTTCAAGAAAAAGCTGATAACTTATTAAAAAGACATAATGGTAAAGCATTTCCTAATAATGATAAAAATAATATTATTAATTTATTTATTGTATTGTTATTAACTACAATTTTCATTGCTTTAATCCTTTATGCTGTTCGAGCTTTTTTCTCTGGAAATTTTATTAATTCTCTTTGGTTATTATTGGTTGTTTTCTCTTGGCTTGTTCCTAGTGTTAGGGATCGCTTTTCACAAGCTTATTATTATATTAGAAGAAAATTAAAAAAATAAGCAACAACAAATGGTTGTTGTTTTTTGTTCGATTGATTGATTTTTGCTTTTGTTATATAATTAGTGTTGGAGTTGAAGAATATGTATGATTATATTAAAGGAACTATAGCAGAGTTAAAATATAATTCTATTGTTATAGATAATAATGGGATTGGGTATTTAGTTTATGTACCAAATCCTTATGCATTTGAAGTTGGTAAGGAATATAAAGTTTTTGTATATCAACAAGTAAAAGAAGATGAACATGCTTTATTTGGTTTTAAGACAAGACAAGAAAAAGAGTTGTTTTTGAAACTTATTAGTGTTAAAGGATTGGGATGCCGTATGGCTCTTCCTATTCTTGCTGTTGGATCTATTGATGGTATTATGGATGCTATTGAGAGAGAAAACATTTTATATTTAAAGAAATTTCCTAAAATTGGTGAAAAGTTGGCTAGACAAATTATTTTGGATTTGAAAGGTAAACTTGAGTTTATTGGTACTGGAATTACTGATGATGTTGTTGAAAATGAAGAAGAATTAACAGAAGCTTTGATGGCTTTAGGATATAAAGATAAGGAAATTAAGAAGGTTATTTCTCAAGTAGATGGTAGTCAGTCAATTGAAAATCAAATTAAGGAAGCTTTGCGTTTGTTATTACGTTAGTTTTGTAGAGAGGAGATATTATTATGCAAGAGGAAAGTGTTGTTACAAATTATCGTTTAGATGATGATCAGTTAATGGATAATACTATTCGTCCTGAGAGTATCGAAGAATATATTGGACAAGAAGATGTTAAAGAGAATATTCGTATTTTTGTAGAAGCAGCTAAGATGAGAAATGAGCCTTTGGATCATGTTTTGCTATATGGTCCTCCAGGACTTGGAAAGACTACTCTTGCTTTTATTATTGCTCATGAACTTGGGACTAATATTAAAACAGCTAGTGGGCCAAGTATTGAAAAAAGTGGGGATTTAGCAGCTATTCTTTCTTCTTTGGAACCAGGTGATGTTTTGTTTATTGATGAAATTCATCGTATGCCAAGATATATTGAAGAAATTTTATATCCAGCAATGGAAGATTTTTCTTTGGATATTATTGTTGGAAGTGAAGGGAATAGTCGTAATATTAAAATTGATTTGCCACCTTTTACTTTAGTAGGTGCAACTACTCGTGCAGGAGATTTATCAGCACCACTTAGAGATCGTTTTGGTATTGTTTCTAAATTACAATTTTATACGGTAGAAGAATTAACGGAAATAGTTAAAAGAACAGCTAGAGTACTTGGTGTTGAAATTGATGAAGAGGCAGCAGTGGAACTTGCTAAAAGAAGTCGAGGTACACCAAGAATTGCTAATCGTTTATTTAAACGTGTTAGAGATTTTGCTTTGGTAAAAGGAAATGGAAAAGTTGATTTAGCAATTACGAAAGATGCTTTGGAACGTTTAAAAGTTGATAAGATGGGATTAGATAATACGGACCATGAATTATTACTTGCTATTATTGAAAAATTTGGTGGAGGTCCCGTTGGAGTTGAAGCTTTGAGTAGTTCGATTGGAGAAGAAGTTACTACGATTGAAGATGTCTATGAACCATATTTGTTACAAACGGGATTGTTAAAAAGAACAAGTCGTGGTAGAATAGCAACCGATAAAGCTTATGAGGTATTGGGTATTGAAAAGCAATAGTAGGTGATAGTATGAGAGGCTATATATTTTCTGATTGTCAAAATATTAGTGATGTTAGAGGAGTAATAGAAAGTAAGAGTAAATATTTATTAGCATTTGATACTAATCAATTAAAATATCATTTTTCTTCTTTGAATCATCTTGATTCTGAAAAAGAAGGAAAGTTTATGAATATTGTTCATCGTATAGATCATTTGTTTTCTCCATATGGTTCAAATATGAAGACTACACAAAAGATTAGTTCTATATTGATGGCTGCAACTTATTATCAAGATTGTTATCCTTATATTCAGGAATATACTGATGATGAAGTGGCTTTACTTTCTTATTTTACATACTTGGGTAGTTATGAAGATAGTTTAGAAAATATTAAAAGGTATTCTAGAGATGTACTTTCTACTATTATTGCTAGAGAACCTAATTTCTTTTCCCAATTTGAATTGTTAGATTTGTATGAATTGTCATTAATGGATGGACAAGATAGGGAAGAAGTTTTAGAAAGATTAAAGACGGAAGATGTAGATAAGTTATTATATGAGTCTTATCGGAAACAAGATGAGTTTATGAATAAGCATTATTATATTTAATATATTTGAAAGAAGTTGATGTAGATGACAGTTGAAGAATTTGATTATGATTTACCAGAAGAATTAATTGCTCAAACACCTTTAAAGAAACGTGATGAGTCTAGACTTATGGTGTTAGATAAGAAAACTGGTGAAATAGAGCATAGACATTTTAGAGATATTATTTCTTATTTGGAACCAGGAGATACTTTAGTATTAAATGATACTAAAGTTCTTCCTGCTAGACTTTATGGTGAAAAGGAAGATACGAAAGCTGCTATTGAAGTATTGTTATTAAAGAATACAGAAGGTGATACTTGGGAGTGTTTGGTTAAGCCTGCTCGTCGTATTAAAGAGGGAACTGTTGTTGTATTTGGAAATGGTAAATTGAAAGCTAAGTGTGTTTTTGTTGGCGAAGAAGGAATTCGTCATTTTACTTTTTCTTATGATGGTATTTTTATGGAGGTTTTGGAAGAACTTGGTACGATGCCTCTTCCTCCTTATATTCATGAGCAATTAGCAGATCAGTCTCGTTATCAAACTGTTTATGCTAGAGAAGTTGGTAGTGCTGCAGCTCCTACTGCGGGACTTCATTTTACAAAAGAATTATTAAAAGAAATTGAAGATAAGGGTGTAAATATAGCTTATATTACTTTACATGTTGGCCTTGGTACTTTTCGTCCTGTTAGTGTGGATAAAGTTGAAGAACATAAAATGCATAGTGAATATTATCATATGACAAAAGAAGTTGCTGATTTGTTAACAGAGACCAAAAGGAAGGGTAAAAGAATTATTAGTGTTGGTACTACTAGTACTAGAACTTTAGAGACGATTATGAGTTTATATGGAGAATTTCGTGAGTGTAGTGGCTGGACTGATATTTTTATTTATCCAGGATATCAATTTAAAGCAATTGACTGTTTAATTACGAATTTTCACTTACCTAAATCCACATTAGTGATGTTAGTATCAGCTCTTGCAGGAAAAGATCATATTTTACATGCTTATCGTGTTGCAGTAAAAGAGAAATATCGATTCTTTTCTTTTGGAGATGCTATGTTTATTAAGTAGGTGATTTTGTGAATCAACAAATACTAGATATTTTTTATCAAAATATTCTTCCTCAAGCTAGTAGTAAACATATGGTTTCGATCGATGGTTTTTTATTTGATGCTTCTTTTTGCTTATCTAATCAAATGGAAAATATTCATGATGACAATATTCCTGTTATTCAAATTCATAATCAAGAACGTTTTGATATGGCGTTAATTCAATATACAAGAGAAATGCTTTCTTTTTTAGAGGAACATCCAGAGTTACAAAAATATGATTATGTTTATTTTGAGGGAAACTAGGAGTCTATAATAGCAGCTTCTGTTTTGAATGTTTGGTTTAATGCAACGGAAGAGGATTTTCGGAATCCAGAAGAGTTTTTAGAGCAGAGGAGTCGTTTTCTTGTTAATCCAATTTTTAAACAAGAATGTTATCAAAAGCATGTAGGAAAGGTGATTGATTCTAAAGTCCCTCATCATTTTGAGTGGAATGTTGATGTTTGGAATCCATCAGGTAATGAAACGCCGTATGTTTTTCGTAGTAAAATGTGTACGGAAGATGGAGATTTTCTTCTTTTACCTAATATTGGTTTTGGCTTGGATGAGAATAAAGCATATGTTTATGTGATTCATCATGGAAAAATTGGTAGAGAGCTATCTCCAGGAGGCAGAAAATTAAATCGAATTTTATATCAAACCAATCAAGATGTTTATGATGATTATCCTGATGAAAATATTAAGGATGTTTCTGTTTCTAGTATTGTTGCTTTAACTTTGTTTACTTCTTTTTTACAAGATGTTTCTTGTGATGAGATGATTGTAAAAGGAAATTTTCCAATTCGGAATATGGCAAAAATGAATAATAGTAGAGTCTCTTTTGAAGAGTTTTCTAGAATTTGTAATAATACTATTAATAAGTATTATAGAAACTTTAGAAGAGTTGCTTATCATTTTCCAGAATTAGAAATTGTGAGTTATCCTTATGAAATAGATAATTCTATGCATATTTTGGTTCCACCTTCTTTTTCTAATTCACAAGATGATTATATTCATCAGGTTTATGATAGTGCAAATAAAGTTTCTGTATCTAAGCTTAAATTATAAATTTATTTCAAATTGCGATTGCAAAAAGTATAGGTGTATGTTATAATTGTAAACGTCTAAGCGATGATCCGCTTTTCGATTGGAATATGATCATTTGTGAAATATATATTTAGAGAGGAGAACTTATATGAACATTATTGACAAAATTAATCAAAAGCAACTTAATCCTAACGTTCCAGAGTTCCGTGTTGGAGATACTGTAAGAGTTGACGTTAAGATTATCGAAGGTAAAAGAGAACGTATCCAAGCTTTCGAAGGTGTTGTTGTTGCTCGTCGTGGTGGAAGTGTTTCTGAAACATTTACAGTACGTAAGATGAGTAGTGGAGTTGGAGTTGAAAGAACTTTCCCAATTCATTCACCAAAAGTTGCAGGTATTACAGTTGTACGTAGAGGTAAAGTAAGACGTGCGAAACTTACATTCCTTAGAGGTATGGTTGGCGGATACCGTATTAAAGAAAGAGGACAACAATAAAATAAGGCCAAGCCTTATTTTTTGTTTATGGTGATATCATGGAAGAAATTGAAAATGTAAAAAAGAAAAATTATTTCAAAGAGTTTTTACCTTATATTTTAATTATCTTATTTGTTATTTTTATCAAGACTTATGTAATGTCACCTATTCGTGTGAATGGCGTTTCTATGAATCCTACTTTAGATGATGAAGATATCATGTTACTTGATGAAGTTAGTTATCGCTTTTCTGATATTCATCGTTTTGATATTGTTGTTGTTCGTATGAATGATGAATATTTAATTAAAAGAGTGATTGGCTTACCAGGAGAAAAAGTACAGTATATTAATGGTGAATTATATATTGATGGTGAATATGTTAAAGAAGATTTTAAACATAAAAAAACTAGTGATTTTTCAGCTACTGTCGGCAAAGGTCAATACTTTGTGATGGGAGATAATCGTACGAACTCTACAGATAGTAGGGTGTTTGGAGCTGTACAACGAGAAAATATTATAGGTAAAACTAGTCTTACCATTTTTCCAATTTCTAGGTTCGGTAGTAAAAATTAAGAGATGTAATTCTCTTTTTTTGTTGTCTATCTTTTTGATTTATGATATAAGAAAATAAAGAGATGATGTTATGATAATTGAATATGAAGATATTTATGAGGAAGATGTTAAAAATTTATTAGTGGAGTTACAAGAACATATTAAGAATCTTGATCAGGAAGGTTATAATATTTTAACAAAGGATTACCGAAATTTATATTTTCAAAAGATGATGGAAGATGTAAGAAAGTGGGAAGGAAAGATATTATTGTATAAGGAGCAAGATAAGATTTTAGGTTTGGTTGCAGGAGTTATTAATAATGAAGAGATTAATACTTATGATTTTAAGGCTCCTAAACGTGGTAGAATTACAGAGTTAGTTGTTTCTAAAGATTCACGTTCTAATGGAATTGGTTCTTCTTTGTTGCAAGCTATGGAATGGTATTTAGATTCTGTTGGTTGTAAAGATGTCTTACTAGGGGTATTTGGTTATAATTCGTCAGCTATTTTTTTTTATAAGAGGAATCATTATCATGTTCGTATGGTAGAAATGATAAAAAATATTTCGTAGGTGATGGTATGCAGTATCAAACATTAGAAAAACAGTTAGGTTTTTGTATTTCTATTTTAGAAAAAAATAAAGAGTTGATGGATGTTTTATCTTTTCTTGAGCAGATGGCTCTTCCTAATTATTATATTGCAGCAGGTGCTGTTTTTCAGACTATTTGGAATTATCAAGATGGTAGAGATTTGAATTATGGAATTAAGGATATTGATGTTATTTATTATGATTCTTCCAATTTAAGTGTAGAGCAAGACTTGGATTATTATCAGAAAATTCAAAGTTATGTAGAAGAAAAAGGATATCCTTATCAAATCGATGTTTCAAATGAAGCAAGGATGCATTTATGGAAAGAAGCAAAAGAAGGAAAAAAAGTTTTACCTTATAAAAATTCGGAAGACGCTATTTGTCGTTGGATTGCAACAGTTCATGCGATAGGGATTACTTTAGAAAATAAACAGTTGCAAGTTTATGCTCCCTATGGACTTTCTGATCTTTTGAGTAGAACTATCCGTCCGATTCAACATGAGGGAAATTCTAGGATGTTATACGAGAAAAAAGCTGAAGGATGGCAGAAGAGATTTTCTCATGTTATCATAATTCCTTGGTAGGTGTTAGTATGAAAGAAAAGTATGAATTTATTCTTACTCCTTTGGAGTTATATCATTTTATGAAAAGTAATTTTTCTTATGGATACTGTACTAAAAATGGTAAAGTTATAAAACCTGATCAGAAGGATTTTTATGAGAAGTTTTATCAGGAATATTCTTTACAAGGAAATGACGAAATTTTAAATTCATTTACTGGTAATTGTTTTGATATGGTTGAATTAGAAAGAAGCTGGTTTCAAAGCCATGGTTATGTTGTAAAGACATATTTTAATATGGTTTGTTTAGATTATGAGAATCCTTATCCAATGCATACTTTTTTGGTATATCAAGATCAAAATAAAAGTTGGAATTGGTTTGAAGTTGCTGATGAAGCTCATGCTGGTATTCATTCTTTTTCTAGTCTTTCGGATTTACTTTCTTATCAATATTCCTGTTACGTTAATGAATTAAAAGATTATGCTATTAATTTTAAGGAATTAGATTCTATTATTGTAAAAGAATATTCTTGTCCTAAGAGTGGAATGTCAATAGAAGAGTTTTTATCGTTTGTTTTAGAAAAGGAGTAATAATATATGGAAAAGTTTTGTATGGTAGAAGTTGCATTTGGTAGCAAAGAAGAAGCAGAAAAAGTTATTTCTAGTCTTTTGGATAAAAAATTAGTTGCTAGCTGCCAAATGATAGAAAGCCAAAGTTATTGGAATTGGGAGAATAGTAGAGAATCAGGTTGCGAATATTTATTATTTTTAAAGACAAAGAATACTTTATTATCAGAAATTTATAAAGAAATACGCGCAATTCATAGTTATGAATGCTTTGAGTTTGCTGTTTTTCCATTTGATAGTTATAGTAAGGGGTATTTAACATGGATTCAAAAAGAAGTAAAGTAATTGGAGATAGTGTTGAGCTTTGTTATTATGTTATGGAGCATGCTAAACATGTTCATATTTGTAAGAGAAAAGTAGATGAGTTTGCGAAAGAGATAGAGTTATCAGATCATACCTTTTGGTTAAGTAGTAATCCCTATCAATTGTTTTCATTGCCTATTTCAGATATTATTCACTTTTTGTTGTTATTTGAATCTATTGATTATTCATTTTGGGGTAATCCTAAGTGGACAGTGATAACTGATGAAGGCCCTAAAGATGGTAGTGATGCCTTGTTATATGTTTTGTTGAAATATGTAAAACAACATTCTATTTCTGAATTGTATCAAATTTCATTTTCTGATTTTAAAACTTTGTTACAAGGAAATGTTGAAATTCCTTTTTTAAAGGAACGGTATGACACTATTCATGAAATTTCTTCTATTGTAAAGAAAAAGATGAATGGCGATTTTTATCAATGTATTAAGAATATGACTTTAGATACAGAGTTGTTGGATTATATTGTTAAAAATTTTCCTAGCTTTTGTGATGTAAGGACTTATTTAGGAAAAACAATACCATTTTATAAATTGGCTCAACTTTTAACTTCTGATATTTTACAATTAAGATATTTATTAGAACATATTTCGATTGATTATTCTCATTTAATTGGATGTGCGGATTACAAGATTCCACAAATTCAAAGGGCTCTTGGTTTGGTACAATATGATGAGACTTTAGCTGGGTTAGTGGATTCTAAACAAGAATTAGAAGAAAATTCTAATTATGAAATAGAAATTCGAGCTAGTATGATTGTGGTAATAGACATGATTCAAAAGAAAAAACCTAATGTTTGTGCCATGGATATCAATGATTATTTCTTTTTATCATCTAAGAAATTAAAGAATATGAAGCCTTATCATTTATGTCGAAATAGAAACTATTAGGTTTCCTATTATTTGACAGTTATTTTGTATCATGTTATAATATTTATGTTTTATGAGGAGGGCTTGTCTAAATGAAAAGAATTATAACGTTAACAACACGTGATTTAAAAGCTAGTAAGAAAAATGGTGGATGTGGAGAATGTCAAACGTCATGTCAATCAGCTTGTAAAACATCATGTGGTGTAGCAAACCAAAAATGTGAAAAAGTGAATCAATAATGACTGATACCGGCATTTTAGAATGTCGGTATTTTATTTTTTAAAGGAGTAGTGAAATGATACATCAATATAAATTAAATGGATTTAATATTGTACTGGATACTTATAGTGGTAGTGTACATTGTGTAGATGATTTAAGTTATGATATTATTGCGTTATATAATGAGAAAAAGAGTAAAGATGAAATAAAGTCTCTTATGTTAGAAAAGTATAAAGAAGAAGGTATTACGGAAAAAGATATTGAAGATACTTTTTCTGAAATTGATCAGTTGATTGATAGTGGTCAGTTATTTACAGAAGATGTTTTTAGAAATGCTAATTTAGATTTAAAAAAGAGAGACTCTGTTATTAAAGCTATGTGTTTGCATGTTGCTCATACTTGTAATTTGAACTGTGAATATTGTTTTGCTGGACAAGGAAAATATCATGGTGAAGATGCTATTATGAGCTTTGAAGTTGGTAAGAAGGCATTAGACTTTTTAGTAGAACACTCTGGAACTAGAAAAAATTTGGAAGTTGACTTTTTTGGTGGAGAACCTTTAGTTAATTTTGATGTAGTTAAACAATTGGTGGCATACGCTAGAAGTATTGAGAAGGAAAAAGATAAACATTTTCGTTTTACATTAACGACGAATGGTGTTTTATTAAATGATGAAGTCATTGATTTTTTAAATAAAGAAATGAACAATGTTGTATTAAGTCTAGATGGTAGAAAAGAAATTAATGATGCCAAGAGAAAACGTTTAGATGGTAAGGGTAGCTATGATATTATCGTTCCTCATTTTCAAAACTTTGTTAAGAAACGTGGAGATAAAGAATATTATATGAGAGGTACTTTTACTAGAAATAATTTAGATTTTACGAATGATATTTTTCATATGTTAGATTTAGGATTTACAGAATTATCTATGGAACCAGTTGTTTCTAAACCAGGTACAGATTATGCTTTAAGAGAAGAAGATTTAGATACCATTTATGAACAGTATGAAATTTTAGCAAAAGAAATGATTAAGAGAAGAAGAGAAGGGAGACCTTTTACTTTCTATCATTATATGATTGATTTAACAGGTGGACCTTGTATTTATAAGAGAATTACTGGTTGTGGTTCTGGTACAGAGTATTTAGCTGTTACTCCAAATGGAGATTTTTATCCTTGTCATCAATTTGTTGGTGATAAGAAGTTTTTAATGGGTAATGTTTATGAAGGAATTACTAATACAAAATTAAGAGATGAGTTTAAATTATGCAATGTATATTCTAGAAAAGAGTGTGAAAACTGTTGGGCTAAACTTTATTGTAGTGGTGGATGTAGTGCTAATAGTTATCATACGACTGGAAGTATTAATGGCGTTTATGAATATGGTTGCAAATTATTTAGAAAGCGAATTGAATGTGCCATTATGGTAAAGATAGCGGAAGCAATGGACCAAGCAGAGGAAGAAGTTGCATGAAGTTAGATGAAAAATTAAAGAAATATAGTAGGGATGGGTATTTACCTATGCATATGCCTGGTCATAAGAGAAACATAGAACTTTTAGGTCATGAATTACCGTATGATAAAGATATTACAGAAATTTATGATTTTGATGATTTGCATCATCCAGAAGGTGTTTTAAAAGAAGTTCAAGATCAAGCACAACGAATTTATCAATCTGGTCATAGTTTCTTATTGGTTAATGGTAGTACTTGTGGAATTTTAGCTGGTATTCGTAGTGCTGTTTCTTTTGGTGATCAAGTGTTGGTTGCAAGAGGTTGCCATAAGTCTGTTTATCATGCAATTGAATTGAATCATTTAGATCCTGTTTATTTACAACCTCATATTGATTCTTATGGAATTGATCGAGGCGTTTTGTTAGAAGATATAGTAGATGCATTGAATGAAAATCCAAATATTCGATTGATTATTTTGACTTCTCCTACGTATGAAGGGGTCATTAGTCCTATTTCTGATATTGTGAAGGTGGCGCATGAGAAAGGAATACCGGTATTAGTAGATGAAGCGCACGGGGCACATCTTTCTTTTATGAAAGAGTTATGTTCATATGAGGCTTTAAAGAGTGGAGCGGATATTGTGATTCAAAGTTTACATAAAACATTACCTGCTTTGACACAAACTGCTTTATTACACATTCAAGGAAATTTGGTAAAACAAGAAGAAGTTGCTAGAGAACTTTCTATTTTTGAAACGAGTAGTCCGTCTTATATTTTAATGGATTCTATTTCTTGTTGTTTGGATTTGATTGAAGAAAAAGGAAAAAATTTATTTTCTCAGTATGAAGAAAACTTAGCGTGGTTTTATGAGAAAACTAAAAGTTTTCGACATTTAAAAGTTTTTGGTAGAAAAATAGATTCTTCTGTTATTTATGATTATGGAAAGATTGTCATTCTTACAAAAGATACCAATCTTTCTGGTCGTGAGCTTTCTCAGATTTTGAGAGAAAACTATCAAATAGAAGTAGAGATGAGTTCTATTTATTATGTGATTGCGATGAGTAGTATTTGTGATACAAAAGAAAGTTTTGAAAGATTATTTTATGCTTTACAAGAGATTGATTCTACTCTTTATGATTGTTCTAATAAAAGCATGGATTATTTTTCTTCTTTACCAAGGAAGAAAATGAATATTGCGGATGCCGTTGATAATGAAAGTGGAGATTATTCTAATATTAAGGATGTCAAAGACTTTGTTAGTCAAGAATATTTGTGGGTATATCCTCCTGGTGTTCCGTTTGTAGTGCCTGGAGAAGTAATTGATCAGAAGATTATTTATCAGTTGCAAGAGTATCAGAAAGTAGGTATTGAAATACGTTCTACTTATGATAAGTTTCCTGATGTTAAAGTTATCAACAACAAATAAATTATGGGAGGTTTTTATGATAATAGATGGAAAAAAGATAGAAATTGGTTCTGTTTTTATTGCAGATTCTGTTTATACTGTTCAAGGGAAAAAAGTAAATACTAATCAGATTACTATTGTATCTAAGGATAAGAAGTATGAGTTTATCTTTTGGACATTAGTTCACTATAATGATTTTAATTCTTTGAAGTTAAATGAAAAAGTAGATATTACTGAAAAAGTAGATTATTATGATATTGATTTGATTGTTGATGGTACTATTTATCTCAATAATATTGAAAATACTCATATTTATTTTACAAAGTTAGATGAAAATATTTTTCAATTAAATGTTGAAATTATTCATCCTGGAGAGCAGTCTATTTTAAAAGGAAAGAAGAATGTTAATATTTCTAAATTTGAAGTGGAAACAATTATTGACTTTACGAAAGTGGTTTAATTTTATGGCAGAGTATATTTTGCTTTTCATTTAAATAAACATGGTATAATGAGTTTGATTTATATTAGAAAGGAATTTTGTAATGAAAGGAATTATTTTTGATTTGGATGGTACTTTATGGGAAGTTATTGAAAGTTCTTTTAAAAGTGCTAATACCGTTGCGAAAAAGTATAATTTACCAGAAGTAAGTAGGGATACTATCTGCCGTGTGTTTGGTTTAAATAAATCTGATTCTGCTAAACTATATTTTCCTAGTGTTCCCTTAAATATTGGTTTAAAATTGATGGATGAAGAGGTGGCTGTAAATATAGATAATTTGAGTCATTATGGTGGAAATGTTTATAAAAATTTAGAGATGACTCTAAAAAAACTACAAAATCAATATGAATTTTATATTGTTAGTAATACAGCTGAGGTGGGATATATAGAAGCTTTCCTTGAAACATCAAAGTTAAAGAAGTATTTTAAAGATTGGATGGCGGCTGGTGATTTGCATATTTCTAAAGGTGAAGCAATTAAAAAGATTATACATGATTATCATTTAAGTGCTGCTATTTATGTTGGTGATACAGAGAAGGATTTAGAGGCTGCTAATGTAGCTCATATTCCTTTTGTGCAGGCTAGATATGGGTTTGGGAAAAATTTAAACACTAAATATTGTATTAATGATATTTCAGAATTACCTGATTTGATTTGTAACAATGAAATTATTGGTGATGTAGATGAAGTGTGAGTAGAATTATTTGATTATTCAAAAAATTCAAGAAATAGCTTTTCATTTGTAGAGTAGATGTTATCTACTTTTTCTTTTGCCTAAAAAATATGTTATAATAAAGACGATTTAGGAGGGAGTATCTTATGATAAATAGAATTTTAATGGAGCTATATGATGATTATGAAAAAAATAATAATATAGAAAGTTTAATAGAGTTTACGAATAAAACGTTTCCAAAAGATGGAACAGATAAACTCTTTATTGGATGTGTTGTAATATTATTTACTAGAGCAGGTGGATTAAAACCTAGATATGATGTTACTAGAGAAAATTTATATTCTATTGTTTTAGCTGCTAAAGAAAAAATTGGAAATACTAATTTGTTAGCTTTTTATTTAGATAGAATTAATACAAAGAAAGATGTCGTTAAATATTTCAAAGATGTTATTGATGATGAAAATATTGAAAAATATGCGGATTTAATTCTTGAATATTTAGATCATTTTAAACCTAGATTTGTTGAAAACTTGAAAAAACAAGATAAAAAGATTGCGGAGTATATTGAGAGTAAAAATAAAATAAATTAGATTGTATCAATCTTCTTTAAATTTGTTATTGTAAAAAGAATTTAATAATTATATTTATTAGATGAAATATGATTTGTAATTTGTAAAGGCGGTGTGTAATGAGAAAGGGCTTAGAAATATTATTAAATACATATTGGAATAGTAGTGGTTGATGCAATATATAGAGATGAAACTTTATGGCTTACTCAAAAAGGGATGGCTAAAGTATTTGATATTGACAGAACTGTCATAACAAAACATATTTACTGATGGAGAATTGAATAAAAATTCAGTATGTGCAAAATTTGCACATACTGCGGAAGATGGAAAAACATACAAAACAGATTTTTATAATTTAGATGCAATTATTTCTGTTGGTTATCGAGTAAACTCTAAGAAAGCAACTGAATTTAGAATATGGGCCACTAAAGTATTAAAAGAATATATAACAAAGGGATTTGCTTTAAATGATGAGAGGTTTATTAGAGGAAATAAATATGATGCTAAATATTTTGATGAGTTATTAGAACGAATTAAAACTATTAGAGTAAGTGAAAGAATGGCATATCAAAAAATTACGGACTTATTTATAGCAACCTCTACAGATTATAATCCTAAATCAAAAGAAGCTTATACATTTTTTTGAATTGTTCAAAACAAACTTCATTATGCTATCTCTGGTCATACTGCAGCAGAACTTATTTATAATAGAGCAGAGCGAATGCTAATAAAAAACATATGGGTCTCACTAATTGGAAAAACTCACCTGATGGATTAATATACAAGTATGATGTAGTAATTGCTAAAAATTATTTGACTGAAGAAGAATTAACTAAATTAAATGATTTGACAAATATGTTTTTAGTATTTGCTGAGGATGAAGCTAAAGAAAGACATGTTATGACTATGCAGGATTGGATTAATGCTACAGATGATTTGTTAAAATTTAGGAGAAAAAATGTATTAAAAAATAGTGGTGGTATTTCTCATAAACAGGCAGTAGAAAAAGCAGAAAGTGAATATGAAAAGTATAGAGTTATACAAGATCAAGAATATATTTCTACAATGGATGAATTTTATAATAAATACTTAGAAGAAAGTAAAATTTGTAATGGAGATAAGTAGTAGTCAAATGATTTAATTGGTGTTTATGATTCGATTAAACGGTTACTTGAAAAGGAGGGAAAATTATATGGATATTAGAAATAAATTTATAAAAGATTTTCCTATTCCAAAAGGAAATAAAGATAATCCATATATTATATTGTTTGATGGCTATACTGGTATGGGTAAAAGTACTGTGGCTAAAGTAATTGCTAAAAAAGATAATTCCGTAATATTAAATAATGATCAAGTTAGAGATTGGCTAAATGATTATCATGATTCTACTAATTTAAAAAGTGATTTGCAGAAATATCGTTTAGAATTATTATTAAAAAATAATAATAGTTGTATTTTTGATAGTTGCTTTTGTCATAATTGGAAAGAAAAAATAAAGTATTATAATAAATTAGGGTATAAGTATTATATAATTAGATTAGAGTGTAGCGAATTGATTGTTAAAGAGAGATTATCATCTCGAGTAAAGGATGGTGCAAATTATTCTATTGCGAATTTTAATGACTATCTATGGATGAAGGAAAATGTTCCTCGTGTAGATGATAACTTAGTAGATTATACCATTAATACTGAAACAAATATTGAAGAACAAGTGGATGATTTTATAAATCATTATAATTTAAAATGAGGAAGTGATAAAAATGGATAATAAAGAGAAAAGTTTGGCATCACAGCGTATCGGGTGGTTGAAAGGAAATAGTTCGAATATTTAAAAAAGCCTTATAGAATAAGGGATTTCTCCTAAATAAAAAGTTCCATTTTTTAACTATTTTATACTAAAAATATATATTTTATTAAAAAGCGTACGAAAAATGCGCTTTTTTTGATGCTTTTTATTTGGGTGGATGGGATGGGTCGAACATTATGAGGAAGGAGGTGAAATAATGCCAAAATGTGAAGTTATTGCTATTGCTAATCAGAAAGGAGGAGTAGGAAAAACAACAACGACTTTTAGTCTTGGTGTTGCATTAGCAAAAGCTGGAAAGAGAGTATTGTTGGTAGATGCTGATCCACAAGGTGACTTAACTACTTATATGGGATGGCATAATATTGATGAGATACCTGTAACGTTAGCAACTTTAATGGAAAGGACTGTAGTTGATAAAGAAATCAATGCTGAAGAATCAATACTGCATCATGCGGAAGGATTAGATTTGATACCATCAAATTTAGATTTATCTTCGATGGAAGTTAGTTTAGTTAATGCTATGAGCCGTGAGTATTCAATGAAAAATGCAATTAGTTCCCTGAAAAATAAATATAACTATATTTTAATTGATTGCATGCCTTCACTAGGAATGATTACAATTAATGCACTTGCTTGTTCAGATAAGGTTATAATATCAGTACAATCTCAATTTTTAGCAACTAAAGGAATGGGACACTTGTTACAAACTGTTCTTAAAGTTAGAAAACAAATTAATCCTAATCTTAAAGTTGGTGGTATTTTACTTACATTAGTTGATGAAAGAACTAATTTAGCTAAAAACATTAGAAAAGAATTAAGCGAAACTTACGGGAATGTTTTTAAATTATTTGATACTCCAATTCCTAGAGCTATTAAAGTGGCGGAATCAACATCACAGGGAGAAAGTATTTTCTCTTATGATAAAAATAGCAAGGTATCAACAGCTTATAATAATTTTGCACTTGAGGTATTAAAAGATGGAGAAAAAGAGTTACATCGATCAACCAACATTCAAACTAGATGACTTTTTTACTACACAAGCTCAACGAGATGAAGAAAAGAAAGAAAAGATAGAAATAATTGATTTGAAATTGATTGATGAATTTCCAAATCATCCCTTTAAAGTTAGGGAAAATGAAGATTTAATAAAACTTCAAGAAAGTATTAAATTAAATGGCGTTTTAGAACCAATCATTGTAAGAAAAAAAGATGACAGATATGAAATTGTATCTGGTCATAGAAGAAAAAAGCATCTGAACTTGTAGGGAAAACAGATATTTCTTGTATTATCAGAAATATGACAGATGATGAAAAAAGAGGAAAGTTTTTATGTGAACTTCGAAAAAGGAAGAAATTAACTCAACAGGAATTAGGTGAGCTAGTTCATTATACTGATAAAAATATTTCAAAATGGGAACGTGGTGTTTCATTTCCTAACAATCTGAATGTTTTACAAGATTTAGCAGAAATATTTGATGTTAGTATAGAAGAATTAATGTATGGAGAGTATAAAACAAATAAAAACGAAAGTGAAATCAGGCAGAATTTTGTATCAAAATACACAAATAACTATAACACTTATAAAAAAAAATTTTCATTATTTTAATATCATTTTATTGTTATGGGTTTTATCATCTGTTATTATTTCCGGAAAAATATTAACTGGAAAGTTTTCAATGTTTTCTTTTACTTCACAAAATGTTTCAAATCCTTTTTTGCTATTATAATCGCCAAAGAGTCCTGAGCCACAATAGTTAAATTGAAGGACAAATGAGATAACACATAAAATTATAAACGAAAGAATGGTAATTGTAATTTTTTTCCACAGTTTCATTTTAAGTAGAGCAAATATAATTAGGACTATTATTAAATAAAATGATATACCTGTATAGTTTTCAAAACCAATGAAATCATTATAATATATCGATTCAAGTATTTTTATATCAAAGCGGAAATAGCTAATTATAAATGATATTAGAAATGAGCCGATTAAAGATAGGGGAAGGGCAGTAGCATTTTTGACTTTGGGAAAATACTGTTTGATTATAACCATAGTAAATGCGAATAAATATAGACCAATAAAAATAAACATAGATACACCTCTCAATGCTTATTTTAGCATATTTTATTTTAATTTAAAAGGTCCGGGTCATTTATGTTTGTTTCTTTAGGGAAAACTGTAAAATTTTCATCCAAATCTAGGGTTGGCAGAAGAACATCATCTAAATTTAAACCTTTTACTTTTAGTTCATGAAAGAGCCACTTTTTATCTTTGTGGGCAGCTTCTAAGGCTTCATGCATAACTATTCCATCGACGATTAAATTTGAACACAGGCCAGATCTTTGTTTTTGAATTTTTAAATCTTTATTAGTTGGTGTTTGATAATCAGGTTTGGCCATAAAGCTTACTTTTCCATTGGCTTCCATAACGGCATAGTCGATTTCGGAGATATCAAAATAACCGCTACTTCGCGCTCCTTCTAATAAATCGTTGATATCAAATCGGTTTTTTTGTAAGTTTTTATATAATATTTTTCCTTTTTTGATAAGTAATGTCGGCTTGCCAATAAAGAACTGTCTTATCTTTAAGTTTTTCATGGTTATTAGATTTACTAGATAAGCAACTATTCCGAAGATGACGACGGCAACAATTCCATGAAGATATTCTGATTCAAGGTTCAGGGCAAGTTCAGCGGCAAAATTACCGATTGAAATGCCGATGACATAGTCAAAGAGACTGAACTGGGATACTTGTTTTTTTCCAATCATTTTGGTTACTAAAAATAGGGTTACTAAGGAAACTAAGCTTCTTAAGATAACATCTAATAGTTCCATCATTTCTTTTTCCATAAGGATTACTATTTTTATTGTTTATAGTTATTGGAATGATATCTATATATTTTAAATTCCTTAAGGATTGAGCTTGAAGAAAATAAAAAAAATACTAATGATATAAATATTAATTGGATTGAACATTTTAAGAAAGCTAAAAATGTAAATACTTTGAGTAGAACAATTATTGATGAATTTATTGATAATATCTTGATTGATCAAAATGGTGGTATCAATATAATTTTTAAATATAAAAACGAGTATAATGATGCTTTAAAATTTCTCGATTCATATAATGTATGATATAATGTTAAGCAAATAAATATTATATTAAAAATTGTGATGTACGTTTTAAAATTTAATATGTATTTTTAGAAAAGGAGAAATGAAAAATGGCTAATAATAAAAAGTTCGACAATTCACCTATCAACTGCTTGATACCAATTTATTTAACCCCTTTGAAAAAGCTTTATAAATAAAGGGTTTGCGAGCATCGAGATCTTGCACGTTTTTTAAAAAAGCAACAAAAAATGAGCAAAAATAGTTATTTTTATTCAAAAATGGGGTATTTTTTTTAGTTGATACCGTATGGTAAACCCCCATAATACTTCGGAAGAAAATAGATAGATAAATAGTAATTTGAAAGTGAGATAGTTATGAAAAAAATATTTGAAAAGCACGAAACATTATTTTGTATATTGTTAATAGTATTCTATATAATAGTAAATTCATATTGCATACAAAATTTTGGAATAGAAGATTATAGAAGTACAATCATAAATACAATATTTTCGTTAGTGTTAATTTTTGTGATAGTAAAACTAAAAAGAGTTTCTTATTATGGACTAGCAAAAGTAAGCAATTTAAAAAGATATTTATATTTTATACCATTATTATTGATTATATCAGTTAATCTATGGAATGGTATTAACATCAATAATACACCAAACGAAATAATATTTTATATTTTAACAATGATTAATGTTGGCTTTTTAGAAGAAGTTATCTTTAGAGGTTTTTTATTTAAAATGATGGAAAAAGACAATGTTAACAGAGCGATAATTATAAGTGCCTTTACTTTTGGTATAGGTCATATTATTAATTTGTTAAATGGTGCGAATTTAATTCCAACTTTAATGCAAGTATGTTATGCAATTTCAGTAGGGTATTTATTTGTTATAATATTTTATAAAAGTAAATCTCTTATTCCTTGTATCATAACTCATTGTTTAGTAAATTCGCTTTCTATATTTAATGTTGAAAACACTATATCATTATATGTAGCACCTATATTTTTAACAATAGTACCATTAGTTTATACAATTTATATAAATAAAAGCATAAAAAAACAAGACATATAAATTACAATTTATAGAATAGATTGGAGTAATTTATGAATAAAAAATTGGTAAAAGAATTTTTAATAATAACTTTTGTTATAATGATAATTTTTTGGGGTGGATGTGCTTTAATTAGCCAGTCATTTGATATAACAGTAAACAATATATTTTTAAGAATTATGCACATTATAGGTGGATTTTCACCAACAATTGCCTCTTATATTTCATTAAAAAGAAATGGCAAAGTTAAAAGTTTTAAAGAATGGTTAAAAAAGATATTTGATATAAAACACAATGTTGGTACTTATCTTCTTGTAGTTTTATTTGTGTTGATTTATTATCTACTAGGATGTTTAATAAATGGATTTGAAATTGGTGCTCCTATATTTATGATTCTAGTAATTGCACCAATGATGTTAGTAGGTGGAGGAAATGAAGAAGTAGGATGGAGAATGATATTGCAACCCGAATTGGAAAAGAAGTTCGGATTCAATTTGGCAACTATCTTAACAGGTATTACTTGGTGGCTATGGCATTTTCCAATATTCTTTATAAAAGGAACTGCTAATATAAATATGAATTATTTTCTATTTGGAATAATGTGTTTAACTTTAAGTTATGCTTTGGCAACAATTAGAAAGATATCAAAGGGTGTATTTCCTTGTATATTAACACATTGTTTGATAAATGGTTTATCTGCAATATTTGTATTTAATTTTAGTTTATTAAGTTGTTGTGTAAGTTTAATTGTAACAATAGTAACATCATTGATAATTTTGAATATGAATAAAAGATATACAAGTTAATTACAAATTACAATTTATTGATTAGGAGGATTATATGAAAATAAGACTAGTTATAATAAGTATTATTTCATTGATATTAACTTTTGTATTTGCAGAATTACTTAGTTTATATCATTTTGGTAGTATACCAACTTTGTTAACATCTTTATATTTAATATCTATGTTTGCTATAATAGAGTATCTTTTTATTTCTATTACTTATATTATTAAGAAGATTGTAAAGAAACAAAAAATTGGTGTTAAGAAAATAATAGGTTTATTTTTATTGTTTATAGCATTATTATTCATATTATCATTCTTAATAGTTGTTGATATTGATTGGTTGAACTGGTATGTATATTCAAGTCCATTTTATATAAATGTTATTATAAGAAGTGTGGAGTTTTTGTTACCAGCCATTATACTTATAGTGATTAGTATAGTGTTAATGAAGAAAGGTAATAAAAGGTAAAATAAAATTACAACTTATAAAGTAGATTTATTCTACTTTTTCTTTTGGTTTAAAAGTATGGTATAATTAAATGGATTTGAAGTGAGAAAATGATTATATAGCAAATGAAGTGGAATTTCAGAATAATAATATTCATTTGGTGATACAGATTTATTTAACTCCTTTGTGCAATTCCCATAAATATAAAAAATGAAATAACTTTGTTATAATCATTATATGAGGAGAGTGGTTAAATGAAAAAAGTAGTTTATGTGACTGGTAATTGGTCAAAAATATTAAGTGCAAAACAAATTCTTGAGCCTCTTGGAATAGAAGTTGATAATGTAAAAATGGAAACAACAGAAATTCAGGCAGATACAGTAGAAGAGGTTGCAATGCATTCAGCAAAAGAAGCCAGTGAAAAATTAAAATGTACGGTATTAAAAAATGACACAGGATTATATGTTGATGCTTTAGGTGGGTTCCCTGGACCTTATACTCATTATGTTGACGAAAAACTTGGTGAAGACGGACTTTTAAAGCTTTTAGAAAATGTAGATAATAGAAATGCTTGTTTTATAGAAGCTTTTGCATATTGTGAATATGGAAAAGATCCGATTGTATTTAAATCTATAACAAAAGGAAAAATTGCAACAGAAAAATCTGGTAAATACGGTTGGAGTTGGGATTTTATATTTATTCCAAATGGATATGATAAAACAATGGGTAATTATCCTGATGAAGAAAGATGTTTGGTTTGGAATACTGATGCATATCACGAACTTGCTGAATTTTTAAAGAATAAGATAGGTTAATAAATATGGAAGAAAAAGGATTTCAAAAGAATAATATTCATTGGTATCCTGGTCATATGGCTA
>USGP01000013.1 GCA_900554315.1 uncultured Mycoplasmatota bacterium | reverse complement strand
TTACAACAGGAATGTTTTATTTAAATGGAACGATATCTTTAGGAATATTTTTAATGATAGAGTCTTATATTTGGAGAATTGATGAAGTTGTAGAAAGTATTAGTGACTTTGGAGTAAGCTTTAATAAAGTAACAGTATCATTAAAAAGAATCGATGAAATATTAAATAATAAACTATATCAAGATGAAAAATATGGTAATAAAGAATTAATAAATACAAAAGGAATCATAAAATTTGAAAATGTTAAATTTAAATATACAGAAAAAGAACAATATACATTAAAAGGACTAAATTTAACAATTGAACCAAATAAAAAGATTGCAATAGTAGGTAGAAGTGGAAATGGTAAAAGTACAATCTTTAATTTATTATTACGTTATTTTGATCCAACAACAGGAAAAATAACCATAGATAATATTAATACAAAAGAATTGACAGAACATGCTTTAAGGAGTAATCTATCTATCATTAGACAAAGCCCATTTCTATTTAATTTATCCATACTAGATAACTTTAAATTAGTAAAAGAGGATGTAACATTAGAAGAAGTAAGAAAATGTTGCAAAAGAGCATATATAGATGATTACATTATGAGTTTGCCAAATCAATATGATACCATAATTGGAGAAGGTGGAATAAATCTATCTGGTGGTCAGAAACAACGTATTGCAATTGCTAGAACACTTCTTTTAAATACAAAAATTATTTTGTTTGACGAAGCAACCAGTGCGTTAGATAATGAGTCACAAGAATATATTAAGAAGACCATTGATGATCTAGTAGCTGACCATACAGTAGTAATTGTTGCTCACAGATTATCTACCATCGTAGATGCAGATACAATTCATGTAATAGAAAAAGGAAAATTAGTAGGAAGCGGCAAGCACAAAGAGTTATTAAAAAACTGTTCTGCTTATCAAAACTTATATTTAGCAGAAGCAGAAAATTAAAAGAGGCGAAGTTATATGTCAAATATATTAGATGATTTATCATTAGAAGAATTAAAAAGTTTAAAAGAATTAATAGAAAGATCTAAATCAAAACAAGACATTATCAATCAAATTGATACACTATTGAGAGAAAGAAGCACAAGCCTAAATGACCGATTCCTAGTTAAAGATATTACAACATTTACACCACAAGAAAGAGAAATATTAGAAAATAATGGTATACAGTCAATTGGGGATTTAAGAAGAAGAAAAGTAAGAGAATTAACAGGAATCACTAGAAGTACAGAAGAGTCTATAGGCTGGGCAAGAGAATTTTATAATTTAGAACCTGAATCAACACCTGCTCCAGTAAAGAAAAGAGGAAAAAAATAATTCCTCTTTTTTATTGGATAAATTGACACTAAATATCTAAAATGATACACTAAAACAAAGTATAGTAGAAAGTAGGTGGACATATGTTTTGCCCAAAATGTGGAACAAAATTAAATGATGAAAATAATACTTGCCCATCATGTGGCTTTGTTTTAGAAGAAAAGAAAGAAGAAGTACTAGATTCTCCAGTAGAACAAGAAAATGAAGTGCAACCAGCAACATCAGAAGAAAAGAAAGATACAAGTGTTACAGATATAGACACAGATACACAAGAATTATTGGAAAAAGAACCAGAAATAGCTCCTCCAGAGCATCCAGAACTACAACAACAAGAACCAGAGCCAGCTAAAATAACAATGGATGTTCATGCTCAACCATTACCAGAAACCAATCTTGCCTTAGAGCAACAAACAGTCAATAATAACAGAACAGTAATAATTGTCTTAGGAGCAATTATAATATTTATTCTTTTATTTGTTTTAGCGATTTATTTAATTTTCTTTAGTAACAAAACAGAAAAGGAAACAACGATAGAACCACAAACTGAAGAAAAGTCCCCTTTTACAGCAGATGATGCCAAAGAAGTTAATATAAAAGAAGGAAAGAAAGAAGTTACCTTTTTATTAAATTCAGTTTGTTATGATTCAAAAAACGATTATAATACAGAAAATTCATCTATGAATTATTATCTATTCTTTGGAACAGGAGTGGAATGTTCCTCTACCACATTTCGATATAATGATTTTGAATCAGCCGAAGAATCAGCAGACTTTTATGAATCAAATCCATATTGGGAAGAAGCTAATTATGATGTAAAACGATATACAACAAGATTAAATAATGGAAAAGAAATCATTGTAGTACAATTGACTGAAAATTCTGCTGAAATATTTTATCCTATGGGAGAAAACGAAAATGTAGAAATAGGTTTATCTGCCGACAATATTACTGCTAATAGTATTCGACAATTGATAAAAGTAAAAGAATAATTCCTAAGGAGGAAATATGACATTAGAAGAAAAATTAAAAACATTAAATATTAACTATGAAAAAGTAGAACATCCTGCAGTATATACAGTAGAAGAAGCAAAGGAAAAAGTACCTAAGATAGATGGAGTAGGATGTAAGAATTTATTTTTAAGAACCCAAAAAAAAGAAGCTTTTTTATATACCTTACCAGAAGATAAACAGATTAATTTAAAAAGTTTATCAGAAGAATTAGGAGTAACAAGATTCCACTTTGCAACACCAGAAACACTAGAAGAAGTACTAGGAGTAATACCTGGTTCTGTAACACCACTTGCAATTGTAAACGATACCAAGAACTTAGTGACAGTAGTACTAGATAAAGAATTACAAGGCAAAAAAATATTAGTTCATCCTAATAGAAATACCGCAACGATTGCGATACAATATGAAGATTTAATAAAGTTTATAAAAAGTGAAAATCATAAAATAATAGAGTTATAAAGTATGAAAAAACAGAATAAAAGTGTAATTTCTATTATTGTATTAGTCTTTACTATTGTTTTATTCGCAAGTGTATTTGTAATTTATTGGTATAGTAAAGTGGATGAATTAAGAGCGATAGATAAAGGGAAAATATATTTTAAAGAAGAAACCTGGCAGAATCTATATAATAATTTTAACTGGATAATATCCACTTCTAAAGAAGCAACTTATCACAATCAAACAATAGAATTAGAAATGGGAAACAATACCACATTTCAAGTATTACCCGCTTGTTATGCAGAATACCAAGATACTTCAAGTAATAAAAAAATATATTATGGAACAAGAGCTGATTGTTCAATTTTATCCTTTGAAGAAAAAACAGAATCAGCAGATGTTACTGCAACACAAGAGTATGAAAAAATCTCTAATAGTTATCTAAAAGAGGACGGAATAAAAAAATATAAAGTGATGTTAAAGAATAGCCAAGAAGTAGATGCGATACAAATAGGGGACTCTAAAGTAATAGTATATTATCCGCTAACTGAAAATACTCATGTAGAAATAGAATTAGTAGGTTATCCAATGAAAAAACAAGTAATAAAAAAATATATTATAGTAAAAGAATAAGAGTAAAATCTTATTTTTTTTACCATTAAAAGAAGCAAACCTTACAATTAAAGGAAAAAACATCCACGAAAAACAAAATTTAGTATACTAAAATAGTAAATTTTGTGAGAAGTAGTAGGTGGGAAGTTTGAAAAAGGTAGTAGTAATGATAATGATGGGAGTATTGTTGTTTTTACCATTTACAGCAAATGCTCAAAGAGGATGTTGCTCTTGGCATGGAGGAGTAGCCGGTTGTAATAGTAGTGGTAGAACAATTTGTGCAGATGGGACTCTAAGTCCTTCCTGTACATGTAGTGGAGGCACTAGTTATGGAGGATCTTCTTCTGGAAGTTCATCTAGTACCTATAGTGCACCAGCTCCTGTATATGGTTGTACCGATTCTAATGCCATTAACTATAATGCTAATGCCACGGCTGATGATGGTAGTTGTATAGCAAAAGTAGAAGGATGTATGGATCAAAGCGCAATCAATTATAATGCTTCAGCAAATACTGAAGATGGTTCCTGTCAATATCAAAAAGAAGTAACTGAAAAAGAAGAAATTAAATATAAAAAGAAATACCAAAAAACAGATTCTATGGAAAAGGACGAAGAAAAAGTAGCTCAACAAGGAAAAAATGGAGAAAAAGAAGTAACTTACAAAATTATTACTGATAAAGATGGAAATGTTATTTCTAAAGAAAAAATATCTCAAACCATCATAACAAAAGCCCAACCAGAAATTATAAAACAAGGTACCAAAGAAGAATCAGGATTTATTTATATACTTTGGATCATTTCAATCATCATAGTACTAGCAACGAAATCAAAAGAAGAAAACAAAAATTATTTAATAAACAAAATAACAAAATATGATTCTATAACAAAAATTTTATTATATTGTATATATTTTATTTTCATAATCCCAGTATTTATTGATGTTATTATTTGGATAATAAATAAAATAAAAAATAAAAAAGCACCATAATTGGTGCTTTATTTCATATGTTCTAAAACAAAATCTACAAGAGCTTTTGCAGAATAACTAGAGATACATTCTTTTTGATTTTTTACAAGATCTTTCTGTAATTTTTTATCCAAAAGTAATAATTTAGTCTTATCAATTAAATCAGAAATAGTTTTGGCGTTCAAACTCATATGATGTTCTTCAAAAAATCTAGCATTGTAATCTTCCACACCGGGAATAGGCATCATCAAAATTAAAGGCTTATGAAGCTCTACCACTTCCGTTGTAGTAACACCACCGGGTTTTGTAATAACCAAGGTAGAAGCTTTCATAATCTCATTCATATTATGAACAAAACCTTTCACAATCAAAAGAGGATTATCAATTTGGGAAAGTTCCTCATATACAGTTTTATTATTTCCACATACCACAACAAGATAAGTATCTGGAATCTCCTTTAACATAGTAAGAACGACATCTTTTAATTGACCAAATCCCATGCTACCAGAAGTAATTAAAATAACGTCCTTATCATTGGGAATCTCATCACTTGCTTTACAATCTAAGAACCTAGAAGAAATAGGTATTCCAAAAGGAAGTAAAATATCTTCTTGAAAACCTTTTTTGATAAATCTCTCCTTTAAAAAAGGACTAGGAATGACAAAATAATCGGGATTTGTCTCTTCCCAAAAAGGAATACATTCATAATCAGTTGCTACATTAATAAAAGAAATAGGAAATTCTTGCTTTACCGCAGTAAGACCCATACAAGCAAATAATTGTGTACCAATGGATAAATCATAATGATGATCCAATAAATAACGATAAAGTTTATACTTTAATAGTTTATTAAGCCCATAAACTGGACTAGGTATCCTAGTTTTACTATACATCTCACCAAGTTTATAAACACTACCAAAAACTTTACCATTTCCTTTTGTAGAATCTAAATACATCTTTTCAGCAATATGAGAAGCGTGTGGACCAATAATTTCCATATAGTCTTTTACATCACACTCAATACCTAGGCTGACAAATTCTTCTCTAATATAATTAGCACAAGCATTATGACCTCCACCTGTACTACAAGTAAATACTACAACTTTCATTACTTTCCACCCCAATTATTATTATACATATTCTTTAAATAATCACGATTAAAGGTATCATCTAAAAATGCTTCAAAAGAATTAGAAGGAGCTTCACCATTTTCTAATTCCCGAGCTCGAAAAACAGCAGTAAAAGTAAGTAATACATCAAAAAGTAAAAAGATAATTAAAAATATCATTAACTTTTTACCAAAAGAATAATTAAACTTATGAATAAAATTTAAAATACAAGGATAAATAAATTTAATCCAAGCAATAGCCAAAATACCCCAGTACACAGAATATAAAAAACATACGCGCCCATTAATATTTAAAAAACGAGAAGAATAATCCCAAGCAGTAAATCCTAAAACAAGTTCCATTCCCCAACTCATAATATATTCTAGAATGGTACCACCGGCAAATCCAATACAAAAAACTTTAAAATAACTTTCGTTTTTATATTTATCAAGTAAAGCCGAAAGAAAGCACGCAGAAAACCCATAAGCCATATTAAATGGTCCAATTACGACTGCTGAATGATTAATCAAGGTTCCATACTTTATAAAAGTAAACACTCCTTCCAAAATCCATCCTACAATACATCCAAAAATAAAAATCCAAAATAATTCATACAATCTTTTTATGTGCTTTTCTTTCATATAACATCAACAAGCATTATAACATATTTTATAGAAAAAGAAAACTCGTGCTATAATAGAGTAGTAAGGGGATAAATATGAAAGTAATTAGTTTAACAGAACCATTCGCAACTATCATAAAAAATGGCTATAAAAAGATAGAAACCCGCAGTTGGAAAACATCTTATAGAGGAGAACTATATATTCATGCTAGTTCTACAAAAATACCAAAAAAATGGAAAGAAAATAAAGAATTAATGGCATTAGCAGGATCAAATCTATCTTATGGCAAGATAATTTGCAAATGTCAATTAGTAGACTGTATAGAAATGACCAAAGAAAATATTGAAAAAGTAAAAAAAGAAAATCCTACAGAATACTTATGTGGAATTTACGAAGAAGGTCGTTATGCATGGATATTAGAAAATATCAAACCTCTAGAAACACCAATAGAAGCAAAAGGCCATTTAGGTATCTGGAACTATGAAGGAGGAAAATATGATAACAGTAAATTGTCAAAGTAGTATAAAACTAACAGGAGAAAAAATAATTTATTTTGATCCACTAAAAGTAGAAGAAACACATGATGCGGATTATATATTGATTACCCATACTCACTGGGACCATTTTTCAAAAGAAGACATTTTAAAGACGAAAAAGGAAAGTGCTATCATCATAGGACCAAGTGATATTTTAGAAGAATCTTTAGAAATGGGATTTCCAAAAGAAAATATAATTACAGTTGTTCCATATGAAGAAAGAGAAATAGAAAACATAAAAATAAAAACAGTACCAGCTTACAACAAAGATAGAAACTTCCATTCAAAATCTAATAACTGGGTAGGGTACGTCATAACAATAGATAATACAATTTATTACATCATGGGAGATACTGATGCTTTAGAAGAAAATGAAAATATAAAATGTGACTATTTATTTATTCCAATTGGTGGAACCTATACGATGGATAAAGAAGAAGCAGCAACGTTTACCAACAAAATAAATCCTAAAGTCGTAATACCAATTCACTACGGATTAGTAGTAGGAACAAAACAAGATGTAGAAGAATTTAAAATGAAAGTAAATCAAAATATCCAAGTAGAAGAAAAGATTGCTCAGTAGCAATCTTTTTATCACCTTGAAATAAAGAACATTTTATGGTATAATGTATGACAATTAATTGGAGGTGGCAAAGTGTTTGATTTAGAAAAAAATAAAAAGACAATTATGCAATTAATATTATTTACAGTAGTAATTATTTTTGCTTTTGTAAACATTGAAGCTTTATGGAACTTTTTCATGTATATCATAAAAGTATTTATGCCATTTATCATAGGCGCTATTATTGCATTTGTTTTAAATGTATTATTAAATGTAGTAGAAAATAAATTATTTAAAAAGTTAAATGAAAAAAATAGTAAAATTTGGAGAAAAATAAAAAGACCAACTTCTGTAATTACCACTTTTGTCATTATTATTGCTATCATAGCTTTTGTATTAGGTCTCTTAATACCACAATTACAAAACACAGTTGAAATATTTACAGACAACATAGATTCTTATAAAGAACAGAGTGTAGAACTGTTAGATAAGATAGGTATTAGTAATAAAGATATAAAGAAATTTACCAATGGATTAGATGACATCCAAGGAGAATTGACAACCTACTTAGATAACAACAAAGAAGAAATCATGCAAACAACAGTAGGGGTAGCAAGTACAGTAGTTGGTACTATTACATCCTTTGTATTAGGAATCGTATTTGCTATTTATATTCTTCTTAAAAAGGAAGATTTAGCAAGACAAAGTAAAAAAATACTAAAAGCCTATTTACCAGAAAAAAGAGAAAAACGCATTAGAGAAATTTGTGAAGTATCCAACACTACATTTGGAAACTTTATTAGTGGTCAATGTTTAGAAGCACTAATTATTGGTATATTATGTTTCATTGGAATGTTAATATTACAGATTCCATATGCTTCAACCATCTCTGTATTAGTAGGATTTACCGCTTTAATACCAGTCTTTGGAGCATTTATTGGAACCGCAATTGGAGCATTCTTAATCTTAATGGTAGACCCAACCAAAGCTATTATCTTTATTATTTTCATTATCATTTTACAACAGATAGAAGGTAACTTAATTTATCCAAAAGTAGTAGGAAAGTCAGTTGGACTTCCAGGATTGTGGGTTATGGTAGCAGTTACAGTAGGAGCAAGCATCGCAGGTATTCTAGGCATGTTAGTAAGTGTACCATTATGTTCTGTATTATATGGAATTATCAAAACAAATGTAAATGCTAGAATAGATGAAAAAAATAAACAAAAATTAAAAGTAAAGACAACAAAAAAAGCCTAAAATTAGGCTTTTTTTATAATGGATAATTATCTTTTAGAAAATCTAAAAACTTTTTACAACCAATTTCTAAATCCTGATAAGTAGTAGAAAAATCACCTGTATACCATGGATCAGCAATATCATTATCATCATCAGCAAAATTTAACAACTTAAAGACCTTATGTTCTGAATCTCCTCCAAAAATACGTTTAATATGAAAAACATTAGAAGCATCCATTCCAATAAAATAATCAAAATGATCATAGTCGTCTTTTGTTAAAGTAGTAGCTTTTCTTTTAACATAAGAAATCCCATGCTTTTCTAATTCCTTTGCAGCTCCAGGATGAAGAGGATTACCCAATTCTTCCGTACTAGTAGCTTTAGAACAAGCAAACACTTTATCTTGTAAATTTTCATTTTCTAACATAGATTGAAAAATAAATTCTGCCATTGGACTTCTACAGATGTTTCCTAAACATACAAAACAAACTTTAATCATTTATTTCATCCCTCAACAATAGAATACCACAAAATTAAAAAACAGGAAAGCAATCTATGGTATAATGAGAATAATGAGGTGACTAAAATGATAGAGGAACAAAAAGATTATTTAACTTTTGCCAAAGAAATCGCAAAACAAGCAGGAAATATCATGAAAGAATATTTTTATCAAAAGAACGACTACAGTTATAAAGAAGACAGAACAATAGTAACGAAAGTAGATAAAATGATTAATCGTATGGTAATAGAAGAAGTAAAAAAGAATTTTCCAACTCATGCAGTAGATGGAGAAGAAGAACAAAGTGGAAAAAGTAGGTATACCTGGGTATGCGATCCCATCGATGGAACTGCCATGTACCAACGCCATATACCAGTATCCGTATTTTCTCTTGCTTTAACAATAGATGGCAAGCCGGTATTAGGTGTCGTTTATGACCCTTTTTTAGAGGATTTATACTATGCAGAAAAAGGAAAAGGCGCTTATCAAAATGAGCAACCAATCCATGTAAACGACTACGATTTAAATAACCAAGAATCTTTAGTTCAATGTGATATGTGGCCAACTGCTGAATATAACTTATATAATGTACAAAAAGAAATAGGTAAAAAATCTTATACCATAACTATAGGAAGTATTATTCATGCTGGAGTAGGAGTCGCAAAAGGTGACTTTACATTAGCATTATTTCCTGGTACTAAAGGAAAAAACTGTGATATCGCTGCACTAAAAATTATAGTAGAAGAAGCCGGTGGCAAAGTAACTAATTTATTTGGAGAAGAACAAAGATATGACATCTCTATAAATGGTGCAATCATCAGTAATAATAAAATTCATGCAGAAATAGTAAATATGATAAAAGAAATAGGCTTATCATAAGAAAACTTCTAGGATATTTATTTGTTTCATGTTAAAATAAACTTAAATAAGATAAGAGTATTGGATTGTAAAAGGAGTACTTATGTTAACGATTATTTGCATTATTATAATTATTATTTTAGCAGTAAACTTAAATAAAAAAGATAACGAAATCATTCAGTTAAAACAAGAAAACAAACAATTACACGAAAATATCTTTCGTATGGCAACACAATTAAATAACCAACTAGATAAAAAGAAGAAAAAAGAAGTAAAAGAAGACAAAGTAGAAGTACTAGAAGAATCAAAAACAGAAAAACAAGTAGTCATTGACAAGAAAAAACAACCAGACAAGATGAATAGAAATACTCTAATATTAATCACAGGATCTGTTTTTATCGTTTTAGCAGCTATTTTATTCTTAACTTCAACATGGAACATAATACCAGATATTGCAAAATCATTCGTATTAATTTTATTTATCTTTATCTTTTTAGGTATAAGTTATTATGCTGAAGAAAAACTAAAAATAAAACATACTGCCAAAGCTTTTTTCTATATTGGTATGGTCTATATACCAATCTCTCTAATATCAATAGCTTATTTAGGATTATTAGGAAATAAAGTATCAACAGAACCAGGTATATATTTATATTTAACCGCTTCTTCCATTTTAACTAGTTTCATTTATATCTATTTTTCAACAAAATCAAATAAGTTAACCTATGCTAGTTATTTATTTCAAATATTTGCCGTAATATGTTTTTCCTGCTTCTTATCAAATAAAGGAGAAGTAGCCTTATTATTAGTAACAATTTATAATATTGCAATACTAATAAAAAATATTTATAGCAAGAAAAATGAAAGTGAGCATATTGAAAAATTACTAACTATTTCTTTAACAACTATAACAACAATTTGGATAACAACGTTATTATTTCAACCAATGACAACCCCGATACTATTAATAATTTGTGCTATCTTATTATGTGGAATAACATTATTTAGATCCAAAGAAAATGAAATATCTCACGGCTTAAATACATTATTATGGATTATATTAGTAGCATCCATCATAAATATAACAACACTATCCCAATTAACAAAAGAAATAATTATATTACTAACTACAATAGCAGTTTATATAAAAAATGAATGGGATAAAGAAAAAGCCAATACTATGGATTGGATTGTAATTGTCATTACTATGATTGCTTTATTCGTCTCAACTATCATAACGAATCATATTTGGACATCTTTAGCAATCACTTTAACAGCAATCTTAATCAATCTATATCGTTATATAAAAGTAAAATGGAATATTCATATTGCTTTAATGATATGGTTAATAGCACTTTTCTACTTTATGATAGTAAATCAATTCTCTTTAGGATTAGTAGAATTCATATTACTATTAGTAATAACAGAGATTATCAAATATTTCATAATGAAAAAACTACAAAATAAAGATTTAATAACTACGATAGAAATCAATAGTAATATTATTTTATTACCAACACTATGTTATTTTGCTATGAATAACATTTTAGAAGGAACTACAAAAATGGTATTAATACCAATCATAATAGCAATCACAAGTTATTTAAATTATAAACAAGAACAAAAACCATATCATTTATTAATTACATATCTTGCAACAGCTATGACATTAGAAACCATTGTAAATATAATACCAATAGAAATAGAACATTATTTTTCTTGTATCTTAGTATCCTTAATTTTAATTATCATCAAAACACTTCAAAAATCTCCATGGAAAGAAAAAGAAATCTTCCAAGTATTTTATACTATATCTTTAGTATCCATATTAGTAGAGCAAACTACAATAAACTTTGTATTAGCAATCATTACGATACTAATGACGCTATTTTATAATAAAAAATATGATAATGATAAAATAATCAATAACTTATCTTACGTATTTTTAACTATATTCTTATACATCGATAAAATAGTTCTATGGAATATAACATTAAACCCAATCTTTAGTCTAACAATTATAATTCTTTGGATGGTAAATAGTTATTTGAGTAAAGAAAGACAAATAACAGATTGGTTAGCTCTAGCATTTATTCTTTTAGATTATGGATTCTATCCAATAAACTCTTATTATACAATTGCATTATTAATCATATGGTCAATTGCGAATATAGATAAAGAAAAAAGAAATAATAGTATTGTAAAAGTAGTGTTATATTTTTCTAGTCTATGGCTTTATAGTAATATGATAAGTCTATTAAAATTAGATAATATAACAGTCATAACTCTACTTGGTTACTTTACAGTATTCTATTTAATAACCCGTACAATAATAAAAGAAGACAGTAGAAATATAATAGAGGTAATTGGAACCATAGTATTATGTTTAATTGCAGTGACAATGTATCAAAATGAACTAGATGGAATTTTATTTGTAACATTTTTAGTAATTACGATGATAATAAGTTACGTAAAAAAGATAGAAGGAATTTTTTATACAAGTCTATTCTTTATTGTATTCAATATGCTTTTATTAACGAAAGAATTCTGGTTTAGCCTACCTTGGTGGTTATACTTATTAGTAGTAGGATTTGTTTTAATCTTATTTGCTACAAATAATGAATTACAAGATACAGTAAAGAAGAAAAAAATCCTAATGACTTGGAGAAATCATTTTAATAGAAAGGATAAATAGTATGGAAGAAAGTTATAAAAAGGGATTAAAAGAAGTAATCAAAGAATTAAATTCTAATATAGATACAGGATTAAGTACGCAAGAAGTACAAAAAAGACAAGCTAAATATGGATTCAATGAACTTCAACAAAAGAAAAAGAAAACCATCTTAAAAATGATATTAGAACAACTAACAGATAAAATGATCATTATTTTATTAATTGCTTCCATTTTATCCTTTATCCTAGGAGAAACTCTAGAAGGAATAGTAATATTAGTAATTATTGGGATTAATATTTTGATTAGTGTAGTGCAGGAGAAAAAAGCAAGTGATGCACTAGAAGCCTTAAGAAATATGAATGCACCTCAATCCCTTGTATTAAGAAATGGTAAGAAAGAGCAAATTTTAGCCAAAGACTTAGTTCCCGGAGATATCGTCTATTTAGAAGCTGGTAATATCATACCTGCGGATATCAGATGGATAGAAGAACACGAAATTCAAGTGGATGAATCTGCCTTAACAGGAGAAAGTGTACCAGTAGAAAAAGATAATACATATATTGGAAAAGATGAAGAACCATTAGGAGAAAGAAAAAATATGGGATATTCTTCTACTATTATCAGTAACGGAACTGGAATAGGAATTGTAACCGCAACGGGAATGCAAACAGAAATAGGAACCATTGCGAAATTATTAGATGAAGACTCTAAAGAACTATCTCCATTAAAACAAAAATTAAATAAAATAGGTAAAACTTTAAGTATTTTAGGAATCATCATCAGCATACTAATTTTTATCATTGGTCTAATGCATGGAAAAAATCTAATTGACATCTTAATGATTGCTATATCATTAGCAATTTCTGTCATACCAGAAGGTCTACCAGCAACCGTAACAGTAGTAATGGCGATTGGTGTGCAAAGAATGGCTGAAAAAAAAGCTTTAGTAAAACAATTACCCGCAGTAGAAACTCTAGGTAGCACAACTGTAATCTGTACAGATAAAACTGGTACATTAACTGAAAATAAAATGACAGTAACAGAATACGATACCGCAGACCATCTATTAGGAAAGAAAGAAAACATACTAACAGAAAAAATGATATACTGTGGAGTTCTTTGTAATAACGCTAGTATTATAAATGATAAAATCCAAGGAGACCCAACAGAAGGAGCATTATTACACTTTGCTAAAAAACATGATTATGATTATGAAAAAATTATAAAAGAAAATAAAAAAATAAATGAAAAACCATTTGATTCGAATAGAAAACTAATGGCAGTAGTCTGTATAGACGAAAATAAGAAAAAAACAGGATATATTAAAGGAGCACCAGAAGAATTAATAAAAAAATGTACATATGCCCACATCGATGGAAAGAAGAAAAAACTGACAGAAGAAGATAAAAAAATAGTCATCGATAAATGTGAAGCACTTGCCAATCAAGCATTAAGAAGTTTAGGATTTGCTTATAAAGAAACAAAATTAACAGAAAAAGATATTGAAGAAGATATGATATTCTTGGGAATAGTAGGAATGATGGATCCACCAAGAAAAGAAGTAATGTCTTCTATCAAAAGCTGTCATGAAGCCGGTGTAAGAGTTATTATGATTACAGGTGATCATAAAGCAACCGCAGTAGCAATTGCGAAAAATCTAGGAATTTATCAAGAAGGAGATTTAGCTGTTAATGTAGAAGAATTCCACAAGATGACAAGAGAACAGTTGTTAAAAAAATTACCAAAGATTAGTGTGTTTTCTAGAGTAAGTCCCAAAGATAAACTAGATATTGTCAATGCGCTACAAGAACAAAATGAAATTGTTGGTATGACAGGTGATGGTGTCAATGATGCACCAGCTTTAAATACTGCAGATATTGGAATAGCCATGGGAAAAAATGGAACAGACGTAGCAAAAGATGCTGCAGATATGTTACTACTAGATGATAACTTTTCTACTATTGAAGTAGCTATCAAAGAAGGAAGAAGAATCTATAGAAATATTCAAAAGGTAATACAATATTTATTGACAGGAAATATTGCCGAAGTATTAACGATTTTCTTAGCAATGGTATTTAATTTAGAAGCTCCAATTTTAGCTGTACATATTCTATTTGTGAATCTAATTACTGATACTTTACCAGCGTTAGCTTTAGGGGTAGATCCAGCAAATAAAAATACGATGAAACATAAACCAAATAAAAAGAAAACATTATTTGGAAAAAGTATGATATATAACATTGCTTACTATGGAGCACTATTAACATTGCTATCATTTACAGCCTACTTTATCGGACTTAGAGATAGTTATAAAACCGCTGTAACAATGACATTTATTACATTATGTTTATCTCAAATTGTACATGCCATGAATCAACACTCTAATACCTTATCATTCTTCTCTAAAAAACAACCAAAAAACAAAATGCTATTCTTAGCAATGTTAGCATCTACACTAATATTAATGGTAATTCTATTTACGCCAGGATTAAAAGATTTCTTCTCAATCGTACCATTAACAACAACAGAATGGATTACTGTTATAGGATTAGCATTAATACCATTAATGGTATCTGAAATCATAAAATTATTTTCTCCAAAAGAAAGAAAATAAAGGAGTGGTAATATGAAAAAAATAGTAAATACAGCACTTATCTATGCTATAGTAGCCATGCTATGTGGAATAATCTATAGAGAAGCAAGTAGATTTCTAGAACTAACACAGACAACTACTTGGAGCCTAACACATACTCATTTCTTTGTGTTAGGAATGCTATTTTTCTTAATAATTCTATTATTAGAAAAACAATTTCACATAACCAAAGATAAAAGATTTAAAATATTTTATATTATCTATAATATAGGATTAATAATAACGGGTATTATGTTATGGATAAGAGGAATTGCAGATATTGTAAATGATTTCTACGTAAACTATGACAAAATGATTAGTGGAATCAGTGGAATAGGACATATACTTCTAGGTATAGGAATCATTCTATTCTTTATCATAGTAAAAGGATGAATAAAACAAAATAAGAGAATTAGACTTCACTAATAAATATACAACTAGTTGAAAAGAAAAATAGAAAGTGTCAACATTTGACACTTTTTACTTTCTATGGTATAATATGCCATGCATTAAGGGGGTTTGTTATATGTATACTAATATTATGCCAAATTCATTTGTTGCAGTCAGTGACTTTCATGCAATAGAATGGCCATTACAAAAAGTAAAAAATCATTATTTAAAAGAATACGATAAAATATTTATTTTAGGAGATGTAACAGACCGTGGAGAAAACGGTCAGGGTACGAATGGTATTAAATTATTACAAGAAATAAAAAAATTATCAGAACAATATCCAGGTAGAGTAATCTATGTACCAGGAAATCATGATAGCTTTGTATATGATTATGGTGTAAGTCAAGATTATCAAGCGGAAGAGTGTATGAGAATCAATCATGGAAAAGATACTATTAGAGATATTGACAGAATGCGTTATAACAATCCAGAAGAATTAGAAGACTTATTAAACTGGTTAGGAAATCTTCCATTACAAGTAAAACACGAGTTTAATGGACAAAACTATGTATTAGCCCATGCTTTTTTCAATGACTTAATCTATGCTCTTAATCCTAATTTTAATTTAAAAACATTAGGATCCATGAGAAATAAGTTGGCTCATGATTTAGGAAATCAAATTATGTGGTTTAGAAAACAAAATGATAGATATCAACCAGAATATGTACCACATAATGTAATAGAAGTAATAGGACATACACCAGAATTTTATAGAGGAAAAGAAAACTTAGATTTACAGAATAATTATGGAGAAACTATAAAAGTAATATGTGTAGACGGTGGAATTGCCTACAATGGAGATATGTTAAAATATGATGGTGGTAAAGAAGAAGTTAGAACAGTCTTTGGATATCATCAAGATACATCTCCACAGATGATAGGAGATGCCAATTTAACTAAAATAATTAATGCTACATCACAAACAGCATATAATACAGTTTTAAAAGCTATAAAAGAGTCAACAAGTAAATATGGAATAGACCAGCCAAGAGAGATTTTAGAACAAGCAGCTAAAGATAATGAGGATTGGTATTGCTATGTATCTAGTGAAAACCGCAATCAAATGGCAGAACTTGGATCTATATCTATAAGAAGAATGCTAAATAGTATTACGCAACCACAAGATGAATTAAGTGACAGCATTAATCGCTTTTTAATAACTATATATAATAATGATGCCGAGTTTGAAAGTATGGTTAATTACCAAGCCATGGTAGAAAATTTATCAATCGAAGAGTTGCTCGTGCCAACGAAAGCATCTGGATCTCAAGATACACCAACAACACCAAAAGTATTAACAAAAAGAGAACCTCAAATATATGGATTAAAAAAGCAAAATATTATCCAAGACGACCTAAGACCATAATAGGTCGTTTTCTTTTTTTAAATAATTAGCACTCTGTATTGACAAGTGCTAAAAATAGAGTATAATATACAATGAAGGGGTGATAATATGTACAATAATTATGAACAAGAACAAGAAGAAAATGTTTTAGAAAAATATGGACGAGACATTACAGCCGAAGCGAAAAAAGGTAAGATTGATCCAGTTATTGGCCGTGATGAAGAAATTCGTAGTATCACCAGAGTATTATCAAGAAAGACCAAAAACAACCCAGTTCTAATTGGTGAACCAGGTGTAGGTAAGACAGCTATCGTAGAAGGACTAGCCTTAAGAATTGTAAAAGGTGATGTTCCTGCTAGTTTAAAAGATAAAACAATTTGGGAACTAGATATGGCAGCATTGATTGCTGGTGCAAAATATCGTGGTGAATTTGAGGAAAGATTAAAGAAAGTTCTTAATGAAATTAAGAAAAGTGAAGGTGACATCATTATGTTCATCGACGAGATTCACATGATTGTTGGTACTGGTAGAACAGATGGCGCTATGGATACATCCAATATCTTAAAACCAATGTTAGCTCGTGGTGAAATTCATGTCATTGGTGCGACAACTTTAAATGAATATAGACAATATATTGAAAAAGATGGAGCTCTAGAAAGACGTTTCCAAAAGGTAATTGTACAAGAACCAACTGTAGAAGATACGGTTACAATTCTACGTGGTCTAAAAGAACGTTTTGAAATCTATCATGGTGTAACTATTCAAGACAAAGCTCTAGTAGCAGCCGCAACACTATCAAATCGATACATCACAGACCGTTACTTACCAGATAAAGCCATCGATTTAGTAGATGAAGCTTGTGCAACCATCCGTGTCCAAATGGATTCTGTTCCATTCGAACTAGATAACTTAACACATAGAATCATGAGACTAGAAATTGAACGTCAAGCTATCAAGAAAGAAAAAGATGAAATTTCTAAAAAACGTCGTGAAGATATTGATAAAAATCTAGTAACGATGAAACAAAAAGAAAAAGAATTAACAGATGCTTGGAATAAAGAGAAGAATTTAAATGAAGACATCAAGAAAAAGAAAAAAGAATTAGAAGAAGCAAGATTCAAACTAGACCAAGCAGAAAATCATTATGATTTGGAACAAGCTGCGATTCTTAGACATGGTACAATTCCACAATTAGAAAAAGAGTTGGAAGAATTAAATAATACCGAAAAGAATAAAATCTTAAGTGATACAGTAACAGAGGATGATATTGCTAAAATCATCGCTAAATGGACAAATATTCCAGTAGCAAAACTAGTAAGTAGTGAGAAAGATAAATTATTACATCTAGAAGATAATATGAAAAAACGTGTTATGGGACAAGATGAAGCACTAGAACTAGTAAGTGATGCTGTTATTAAATCAAGAAGTGGTATTAAAGACCCTAATAAACCAATTGCATCCTTCTTATTCTTAGGACCAACTGGTGTAGGTAAAACAGAAGTCGCAAGAACTCTTGCTTATGAATTGTTTGATGATGAACGCCACATGATTAGAATTGATATGAGTGAATATATGGAAAAATTCTCAGTTTCAAGACTAATTGGATCTCCTCCAGGATACGTAGGATATGAAGAAGGTGGACAATTAACAGAAGCAGTAAGACGTAATCCATATAGTATCGTCTTATTCGATGAAGTAGAAAAAGCCCATCCAGAAGTATTAAATTTATTACTACAAATTCTAGATGATGGTCGTGTAACAGATTCAAATGGTCGAACAGTAGACTTCAAAAATACCATTATCATCATGACTTCTAACTTAGGAAGTGAACATATCTTAAATGGCAATACAGACCAAGTAATGAAAGACGTCAGAGAACATTTCCGTCCAGAATTTATTAACCGTATCGATGAAATCATAGTCTTCAACCCATTAACAAAAGATGCCATTGGTCATATCTTAGATAAAATCATTCATCAAATTGAAGATAGATTAAAAGATGTTAACATAAAAATCAATTTGACTGATAAAGCTAGACAACAATTAATGGATGATGGATATGATATTAACTATGGTGCAAGACCGCTAAAACGTTTAGTATCTAGAACCATTGAAACAATGTTATCTAAGTTAATAATTGGAGGACAAATTAAACCAAACGATACAGTAACAATTGATTTTCAAGATGAAAATTATCAAGTAACTAATATTGAGAGTAAGGAATAACCTTACTCTTTTTATTTTGTATCAATTTACTTTCTCTTTTTCTTTTGCTATAATGAAAATAGAAATGAGGGTAAGGTATGGATAAGAAAATAAATGGTTTACAAGTAAGTAGTATTTTATATGAAGAATTAAGAAACTATTTAGTAAAAAGAGAGAAAAAAGTCAGTGTAGTAGATGTATCCGTAGGAAATGATTTTGGTGGGCAGATGTATGCCAAAATGAAAAAGAAAAAAATCCAGAAAGAAACAGGAATTGATTTTCAAAGTGTACACTTTGATAATCCTAGTTTAGAAGAGTTAGAAGACTATATAAAATCATTAAGCGAGAATCCATCTATTACAGGTATTATGATACAACTTCCATTATCAGAAGACTTAAGATCATATGAAAGAAGAATATTAGATACCATATCTCCACAAAAAGATATTGATGGCCTAACTACAACATCCATAGGAAGGCTAACTCTAAATGAAGATACGTTAATTCCTTGTACTCCCCATGGAATAGAAACTTTATTAAAAGCCTATGAAATTCCTTTAACAGGTAAAAAAGTAGCTATCATCAACCGTTCTAATATTGTAGGAAAACCTCTAGCTCACTTAATGTTACAAAACCATGCAACTCCAATTATATGTCATTCTAAAACAACAGATTTACCAAGTATCACAAGACAGTGTGATATTGTAGTAGCAGCACTAAATAAACAAGAATATATTACAGGAGACTTTATTAAAGAAGGAGCTATTGTAATTGATGTAGGTGTCCATAAAAATCAAGATGGAAAAACAGTCGGCGATGTAGATTTTGAAGATGTCTATCCCAAAGCATCTCTTATCACTCCACCAACTGGAGCAGTAGGACCAATGACAATATGTATGTTAGCCTATAATTCTGCCAAAAGTGTTTATGGAGAAGAAATAGACCAAGTATTAGAATCAGGAATAGAAAAAGCAAAAACACTTGTAAAGAAAAATAAATAAAATAATAGAAAAGGAATTCTAAACATAGAATTTCTTTTTTTTATGATATAATAAATCAAAGAGGTGAAGATATGAAAACAGTAATAAGAGGATTTTTAACTACACTATTAATTGTAATATTTACGATTTTAGCAACAACAATATATGTAGACAAAACTATTAATGAAGACGTATTAGGAACATATTTAAAAGATTCTATTAGTAGTCAACTCACTGATAATATAGAAGAACAATATCCCGAATTAACAGGAGAAGAATATGAGCAATTAGAAGAAAAAATCAAAAACAATGAATCTCTAAACTCCTTTATTGAAAAATATAAAGATCAAATTATGAATGATATGACAGGTGAAGATGTCAATCCAGAAGATGTAGATTTAAAAGAAGATATCAAACAACTATTATTAGAAAATAAAGAATATGTAGAACAAGCAACAGGAGTAGAAATATCTGATGAAGAATATGAAGCTGCAATCGATGAAGCATTCGATAGAGAAGACCCTAACATTGTTTATAGTCAAATAATAAAAGATACGAAACAAACGTTATCAGAAGATGACAAAAACATAATAAAGGGTTATCAATTTATTACTTCAAATCAATTTATTATGATTTTATCCATTGCAGCAGTAGTAGTAACTTTATTAATTGCTTTATTAAAGAAACCATACTATAAATGGATTGTTAATCTAGGAATTGCTGGATTTGTATCAGGAATACTAATATCTATTATTGGTGTAGGAATAACACTAATGATTAATATGATTATCAATACAAATGAGATAACATTTAGTATATCATCTGTACCAATGTTAATTACAGCGGCTATAATGATAGTAATTAGTATAATCTTATTCATATTAAATGCAGTATTAGATAATCATAAGGAGAAGAAAAATGCAATTTCCTAAGTTCTTACAAGAAAAAGATACCATAGGAATCACAGCTCCTTCTTGCGGAGTAGGAGACGATTTAGTATCTTTTGATAAATCATTAGATAACTTAAAAAAAGATTATAAAGTAATAGAAACAAAAAGTGTAAGAAATAAAGAATATGTATCAGCACCGGCAAAAGAAAGAGCCAAGGAACTTGACCAATTAATAATAGATAAAGAGGTGTCTATGATTATCTGTGCAAGTGGCGGAGATTTTTTATTAGATATGTTACCTTATGTAAACTGGAATCATATAAAAGAAAATCCTAAATGGGTGATGGGATACTCAGATCCAACAACTCTTTTATTTACTATAACAACAAAACTTGATATCGCAACAATTTATGGTTGCAATGCAGGAAGCTTTGATCAAACAATCTTACATAAATCTCTACAAAACAATTTAGAAATATTAAAAGGAAATATTATAAAACAAGAAAGTTATCCCTATTATCAAAAGGAAAGAATAGAAGGTATGGATGGTTATCATTTAACAGAAAAAGTATATTGGGTAACTCCAAATGGAAAAGTAGATGTAAAAGGAAGATTAATTGGAGGCTGTCTAGATAGTTTAAAAGATATTTTGGGAACTCCATTTGATTATACCCAGGAATTTATAAAGAAATATCAAAAGGATGGAATAATATGGTACTTTGATATTTTTTCTAAAAGTGCAGAAGAAGTGTATATTACACTATTTCAAATGCAACAAGCAGGTTGGTTTCAACATACCAAAGGTATCATAGTAGGAAGAGTATGTTTTCCCCAAGGATTTTATCCGGATTTTTCCTATGAACAAGCTTTTCAAAAGCTGTTTCCCAACTTGCCAATTATCTTAAATGCTGACATAGGACACGTACCACCAAAAATGACACTAATCAACGGAAGTCTTGCTCACATTACTTGTGAAAATGGAAAAGGTGCAATTGAACAGAAATTATGATATAATAAGAAAGAAAAAAGAAAAGAGGAGTAGTTTATGTCCGAAGAAGAATTAGAAAAAACAGGAATTCTAAAGGACCTACTATCAAAAGAAGACGAAGAAGAAATGACCATCAATGAAATGATAGAAGAATTCCTAGAACAATTAGACTACTTAGATATTGACGCAAAAAAGAAATTGAAATTAAAATCTTTAGCCAAACAAATACAAGAAGAACAAGATGAACAAGCAAAAGAGTTTCTATTTAATGAATTAAAAAAGATAGCTAATGAAAAATAGCTATCTTTTTATAATGCTTCAATCATTTCTTTTACTAATTGACTAGATTTGTATGCTGCAATAACTTCAAAATCTTCATTCCCATCAGAAAAATCAGAGATAGTACGTAAAGATAAAAATGGTACTTGATTTAATTTACAAATATGTCCAATAGAAGCACTTTCCATATCGACGGCATAAGCTCCTGTTGCTTGATAAATTTTATCTCTCATGTTCGCATCTGTTACAAAGCAATCACCACTAGCGATAGGGGCAATATAATAATTATCTACTTCTAATTTCTTTAAAGCATCTTCTGCAATATGAATTAATTTAGTAGAAGCATGTACTTTTCCAAGCTCAGGGACACTATATTCCATAACCCTAGTAGGTTGAAAATCATGATAAGTAACATAACTACTTAAAACAACATCCATAATTTTTACCTTACTAAGTAAACTGCCTGCACATCCTGAATTAATAACCAAATCAATATGATAATGATCAATTAAATATTGTGTCATAGCCCCGCTATTTACTTTTCCAATACCAGAACGACAAACAAAGAGATGTTTGCCTTCAAAAATACCTGTATAAATATCCCAAATATGACTATCATCTTTTACTAAGTGAAAGACTTCAATAAATTTTTCTACTTCTTCATCAAAAGCTCCAATAATACCAATATTCATAAAAATACCTCCAAAGTGTCAATAACATGTCTAGTATATCATAGATTTAGTTAGACCACTTCAAAAAAATGTCAAAAAATGATATAATGATTAGCCATAAAGGAGGAGTAATATGAAGCTTTTTGATCAATTTTGTACATATTTAAGTGATCTAACAACAATTGATAAAACATACATATCACTAATTTTATCTACTACCATTGTATTAGTATTCTTTTCATTAATGAAAAAAATAGGAAGAAGAACAATTAAAAAGAAAATAGAAGGAAGAAAAGAATATTTCTTAAATCAGGCTTTACAAATTATCTTTAGTGTATTAGAAGTAATTTTCCTTCTATATATTTGGAGTGAGTATATACAAAATTTAATGACACTAATCAGTGTAACTTCAGCAGCAATGACTATCGCCTTAAGAGAATTAATATTAAACTTTTTCTGTGGTGTATATATTAAAATGAAAAAACCATTCCAAGTAGAAGACAGAATTGAAGTAAAAGGAATCCGTGGAGATGTTATGAATATTACATCGCTAAACTTTGAAGTACTAGAAATCTCTACCAAAGACGAACATGGTCAATCAACAGGAGTAATTGTTACTTTTCCTAACTCTATTGTTTTTTCAGAACCAGTAAGAAATTTAAATAAAGGATTTAAATATGTTTGGGATGAATTGACAGTGAAAGTACCATTAACATGCGATTTAGTAAAAAATAAACAAGCATTATATAAAATTGTAAATAATATTGAGACGATAAAAAATATTCCAAAGAAAATGAAAGCTCAAATTAATGATATTAATACAACAAATAGAGTATACTTTAATAAATATGATCCTACTATTTATACAAAAATAATAGATGATCATATTGAGTTAACCATTAGATATTTAATGCACCCTAAAAAAGGTCGTTTTGTAGAAAGTGTTATTTGGAATAAAATATTAGAAGAGTATAAAGCAGGAAATATTAATTTATATACAGGAGCAACAGAAACAGAAGAAGAAAGCTAATTACTAGCTTTCTTTTTCTTTGAATATTTTTCGATTATTGATTAGACGTTCATCATTAGGTAAATAAGTTAATGCAATGTCTACAAAATAGACTGCTTGAGAATATCTACCTAAATAATAAGCACTAATAGATAGTAAATCATAAATCGTACTATCCCAACTAAAAGGTTCATTAATGTAAGTCTGCTCATGATTCTTGATTTCTAATGCACGAAAACATAAATCTTCAACTGCTTCATAATTTTCTAATTCATATTCCATCAATGCTTTTTCTACAAAAGCATCTCGTAAGTGAGGCGCTTCTTTTATAGCTAAATCATACCAGCATCTAGCTTCATCATATTGTTTTAATCTTTTATAGCAACGACCAATAAATCTCATAGAAGCCGCTCGCTCATCCTTCCAAACTGCACTAGGTAATAATAAATGCTTTTTCAACGTTTCAATAGCCTTATCCCACATTTCATAATACATATATTCTCTACCTAAATAATGCATATTTCGATCATCATCAGGATCTTCTAAAACAGATAACTCTAATAAAGGCAAATAACTACTTCTAGATTTTTCAAGATCTGGATAATGTCGCAAAATAACTTCTGGACAAAGAGCCACATTTTCCACTCCATCATAAGATAAAACTTCATGAACAGGGTGAGTCCATGTATAGCCAACTCTAGCATGAACTTGATTTAAATAAAAACTAACAATAGGATTATTATCCTTATCTAAACTCCAATAATAAGTATATTGACATCGAGTCGTATCACTTTTCCAACAGGCTTCTATCTTATCGCGCCATCCTGGATCAAAAACCTCATCCAAGTCTGTACAAACACAAATGTCGCAATCCATAGGAACGAGTTTTAATGATTCATTTCTAGCAACATCAAACCTCCAAGGTTCAATCTTTTTTTCAACAACAGTAACACCTAACTCTTGGAGTAGGGAAACAGTCTGATCTGTAGAACCAGTATCTAGTACATAGATTTCATCTGCTTCTTTCATGGAAGATACCCATCGAGAAACAAACTTTTCTTCATTTTTGCTAATTGCATAAACACAAACTTTCATATCTTCATCCTTTCTTTTAATCATATGTAAAATAAGTAAAAAAGATGAACAAAGAAAAAGCCTTTCCACAGAAAGACTTTTTTCTGGAAAAAACTATGGTCCAGTAGGTCCGGTAGGACCAGTTGCACCACTTGCCCCAGTAGGACCGGTAGGTCCAGTAACACTAGGACCGATAGCGCCAGTAGGTCCAGTTGCACCACTTGCCCCAGTAGGACCAGTAGGTCCAGTAACACTAGGACCGGTAGCGCCAGTAGGACCAGTTGCACCACTTGCACCCGTAGGTCCGGTAGGACCAGTAACACTAGGACCAGTTGCTCCGGTTGGACCAGTTGCACCACTTGCCCCAGTAGGACCGGTAGGTCCAGTAACACTAGACCCAGTCGCACCTGTAGGACCGGTTACTCCCGTTGCACCAGCAGAACCAGTTGCTCCTGTAGGTCCTTGTGGAAGTGTTAAGTTAAGCACGAAGTTAGGACTAACACCGGTAATACTAGCAGCCGCAGTACCTCCAGGAGTGCCAGTTGACACAGTACCAATTGTTAAATTAGGAGAAGCACCTGTTGCTCCTGTTGCACCAGTCGCTCCACTTGCACCAGTCGCCCCGGTTGCCCCAGTAGGACCAGTAGGCCCAGTGGCACCAGTTGGTCCGGGGATAATAGAAGTAGCAGCCCAACTAGCATTAGCGGCATTCCACATGTATACAGAATTGCCTACAACATAAGAGTCTCCAGGATTTCCAGTAGGATGTGCTGCAATAAAAGATGCAAAATCAGGATAATATCCTAAAGTGGTAAGTCCACTTCCTGCAGGACCGGTAGGCCCTGTTGGCCCAGTCGAACCAGTCGCTCCCGTAGGCCCAGTAATCCCACCAGTCGCCCCAGTAGGTCCAGTTGGACATAAACAGAAAATTACTTTTGGACGAGGTCTTTCGTGACAATCAGGATTAGGATTACAATCATCATTAAAATTCCAATTTGGTAACATAGATTCCTCCTTTCATTTATAAGATATGTATCTCATCTCAAAAAAGAAATAATAATTTACCTAAACACATAGAATGAAATGAGGTGAAGTATGAAAAACTATACAGTTCAAAGAGGAGATACACTCTACGGAATCAGCAAACAATTTGGGATATCCGTAGAACAAATAAGAGAAGCAAATAACTTACCCAATAACACAATTCAAGTGGGACAGCAATTAAAAATACCAGTAGAATCTCCATCTACATCAACAACTTATACAGTCAAAAAAGGAGACACACTATATAAGATTGCAATGGCCTATAATACGACTGTAGATGAATTAACCAAATTAAATAATCTAACAACAACCACACTTCAAATAGGACAACAACTAAAAATCCCAACTGAAAATGATTCCATTACATATACTGTAAAAAAAGGGGACAATTTATATAATATTGCCAATACTTATAACACGACAGTAGAAGAAATAAAACAATTAAATGGTTTAACATCCAATTTATTATCAATTGGTCAAATATTAAAAATTCCGACAAATAAAATAGAGATAAACTATAAAGAGTATGAAGTACAACCTAATGACAATTTATATAAAATTGCTCAGATGTTTAATACAACAGTAGAAACTATTGTAAAGGAAAACAATTTATCGTCTACAATTCTATCCGTAGGACAAATATTAAAAATTCCAAATCAAGAAGAATCTTTTACTGGAAAAGAATGTTATGGAGAAGGATATGTAGAACCACAATATGAAACTTATACCGTAAAAAGAGGGGACAATTTATATGACATAGCAAGACGGTATAATACAACAGTTCTAAACTTAATGGAATTAAATAATTTAACAACAACCAATCTTCAAATTGGTCAAGTATTGAAAGTGAGGGAACTATAATGAATTTTATAAATTTTGAAGAATTTCAAAAAACAGATTCCTATGAGAAATTTAAAGAAGAAAATCCATCTACTGGAACCTTAAAAGTAGAGGTGTTTACTGCTTACCAAGCAATCCCTATCCCAGACACTAGAATCCTAGTAACAAAAGATATTGATGATAAAACAGTATTGTTTTTTTCAGGAGTAACAGACTCCAGTGGAATGATTTCTAACATTGTGTTACCATCTCCAATGGAAGATAAAGATTTTGAACCAGGAGATGTTCCAGCATTTACTACTTATGATGTAGTTGCAATTCATGAGGGGTATGAGAGAATAAAAAAATATGATGTTTCTATTTTTGGAGATACCGGAGTAATTCAATATATAAAAATGATTCCAGATACCTTTGAGAAAGGAACGATGTCAAGTGGCAGTTAAAACTCCTATCATACCAACAGAAATTGTCGTTCACTTAGCAGCTCCGGATCAAGCAGCAAAAAACGTAACAGTTTCATTTCCAGAATATATAAAGAATGTAGCATCTAACGAAATTTATCCATCGTGGCCAGAAGATGCTATTAAAGCTAATATTTTAGCTCAAATATCTTTTGCTTTAAATAGAATATATAATGAATGGTATCCATCACAAGGATATAATTTTGATATTACCAATTCACCATCTTATGATCAAACATTTAAAGAAGACTCTCAATTTTTTGAAAATGTTTCTCATATTGTAGATGATATTTTCAACAATTATATTGTAAAGGGAGATCAAGTTCAGCCTCTATTTGCCGCTTATTGTGATGGTATCAATACTACTTGCGACGGACTATCTCAATGGGGAAGTGTAGATTTAGCCAAACAAGGATTCGACCCGCTAGAAATACTAAAAAACTATTATGGCAATGATATTAAAATCATTTACAATGCCCCAGTAGAAGAGAATATCCCATCATATCCAGGATTTCCTTTTCGATTAGGATCAGCCGGTAATTATATAAGACAATTAAAAATTCAATTGAACAGAATCAGCAATAATTATCCAGCAATCCCCAAAATAGAAGAAGAAAATATTTTCTTCACGACAGATTTAGAAGATAGTGTAAGAAAATTTCAAGAAACATTTGATTTACCAATTACCGGAGAAGTAGATAAATCAACATGGTACGAAGTAAAATACGTTTATAATGCTGTAAAACAAATTGCCGATTTAGCAAGTGAAGGAATTAATATCAATGAAATCACTTTTCCTTATGGAGAAACTCTCCAAGAAAAGGATACAGGTCCATATATAAGAGCTTTAAATTATTTGCTGAATTTTTTATCATACTTTAATACCAATATTCCTAGTTTGAATTTACAAGGAGAAACCTTTACAGAAAACACCAAAGAAATGGTAATTGCTTTTCAAACAATCAAAGACCTACCCGCAACTGGAATAGTAGATAAAACAACTTGGAACGCCTTAGTAGAAACATATAATGATACTCGTAACATGATTCCAGAAGAATACCTTTATTATGAAGATAAAATATATCCAGGAATCTTCTTATCCAAAGGAATGGAAGGAGACGATATTGAAAATCTTCAAAACTTTTTATATCAAATCTGTGAAAAGACCCACCAAATACCGGGTGTAAAAGTAAATTCTATATTTGATGATTTAACAGAAGAATCTATTAAAGCTATTCAAAAACGCTATAATTTACCAGAAAATGGAGTAGTAGGACCATCTACTTGGCAAAAAATAATTTCCTGGGTAGAAAGTTTAGAATAAAATAGTATTAAATATAATAAAACCATGTTATAATAAGGGTGTGTAGTAGAGAGAAAAGGAAATGGGTATGCAACAGATAAAAAAAATATATTTAATAGAAAAATTATTAAAAAGAAAAAAAGAGGTACCTATCATAGAATTAAAAATTACTGACTATAATAATTCTAATTTTTATCTATCTTTACTGTATAGCCAGTCTATTAAAAAGTTTAAAGTATTATATGTTCCATTAGACGTTGTAGAAGATACAAAAATAGAAGAATACTTTTGCTACCAATTCATAGGAGTAAAAAGTACTACTTATTTAATAGAACAAATAAAAAAAGAATTACCAAAATATAAAGAATCATCTACAAGAGATAAAAGAAATAAATATATGACAAATTATGAAATAGAAATTGATATTCATGATAAAAAAGAAGAATATGATTTTTATGCTACGAGATATTTACCCAAAGAATTTAATTTCTTTTTTGAAACTATTGTAATGTTGTTTGAACATGCCCCAAATATCATGAGTGAACTAGCAACAGAAATTTTATCAATATTAATGAATACAAATGAAGTAATTGAGTATCAAGCAAGTATTAATTGTGATTTATGGAAAGCAGATTTAGAAAAATATTTTCCATCTACTAGAGATGAGTCTAATTATCTAGAAGGAAAAATAGAATTTTTGGAATATGTAAATGGAAAATATTATGCCATTATTGATGAACATTTATTAGTAATAGAATATAATAGAAATCAAAAAATACTAAATATTTATTGTGATGATAAAAAGTTAGTATATAGTACCTATACTTATCAAGTATTAAAAGCTATACAAAATAATATGGAAAAACGGTTTTATAAAATAAAAGTAACAGATAAAAAAGACACTTATAATTATTTATGTTTAGGAATTGATAAAAAGAAATTAAAGGTTATTAAAGGAAATAAATTAAAAACATTAGCCTTAAGAAGACTTAATATGAATGATATTACAATATTAGAAGATGATGAGGATAAATTAAAGGAAGAATTAGAAGAAGTCATGGTAGCATGATTTCTTTTTTTAAAAAAACATTAGCACTCGTACTTGACAACTGCTAATTAAGGTGTTATAAATTAATTGTACATAAAGGAGATGTTAAAATGAAGAAAAAAGCATTTAAATCAGAATCCAAGAGATTATTAGATTTGATGATTAATTCTATTTATACAAATAAAGATATATTTTTAAGGGAGTTAATTTCTAATGCTAGTGATGCGATAGATAAATTATATTATCGTTCTCTAACTGATAAAAAAGTAAAAGTCAAAAAAGATAAGTTAGAAATTAATATTGCCTATGACAAAGACAACCGTACCTTGACCATTGAAGATAATGGTATTGGTATGACAGAAGAAGAACTTGATAAAAATTTAGGTACCATTGCTCAAAGTGGTTCTTTAAAATTTAAAGAAGATATGACAAACCAAGATAAAGTAGACATTATTGGACAATTTGGTGTAGGATTTTATTCGGCATTCATGGTAAGTGATTGTATTGAAGTAGAAACAAAATCAGTAGATAGTGATAAAGGTTATAAATGGATTTCTACTGGTGCTGAAGGTTATAGCATTGAAGAATGTGATAAAAAAGATAATGGTACAAAGATTTCTCTTCATATAAAACCAGATACAGATGATGAAAATTATTCAGACTATCTTGAAGAATATAAATTAAAAGAATTAATAAAGAAATACTCAGACTATATTCGTTATCCAATTAAAATGGAAGTAACTAATCATGTTTTAAAAGATGAAGAAAAACATGAATATGAAGACAAAAAAGAAATAGAAACAATCAATAGTATGGTTCCTTTATGGAAGAAGAAAGCTAAAGATGTAACAGAAGAAGATTACAATAACTTCTATATGGATAAATTTAATGACTTTGATAAACCATTAAAAGTAATTCAAACTTCAGTAGAAGGAATGTGCTCATATCAAGGATTATTATTTATTCCATCTCATGCTCCATATGATTACTATACAAAAGATTATGAAAAAGGATTAAGCCTATACGCTAGTGGCGTTCTAATTATGGAAAAATGTGCAGATCTTTTACCAGACTACTTTAGCTTTGTAAAAGGTGTTGTAGATACTGAAGATTTATCTTTAAATATTTCAAGAGAGATTTTACAAAAATCTAAAAGCCTTGGACTAATTGCCAAAAACATTGAATCTAAGATTAGAAAAGAACTAGAAGCAATGTTAAAAGATGATTGTGAAAAATATGAAGAATTCTTTAAAACATTTGGTGTTCAATTAAAATATGGTATTTATAATAACTATGGACAAGACAAAGATAAATTACAAGATTTAATTATGTTCCATTCATCTAAAAAAGACAAATTAATTACTTTAAAAGAATACGTAGAAAACATGCCTGAAGGACAAGAAAAAATTTATTATGCATCAGGAGCTTCTATTTCTAAAATTGATTCTCTTCCACAAGTAGAACAAGTAAAAGAAAAAGATTATGATATCTTATATTTAACAGATTATGTAGATGAATTTGCAATCACTGCTATCCAAGAATATGAAGGTAAGAAATTTGCTAATGTAGAAAATGGAGACTTGGATCTAGAAACAGACGAAGAAAAAGAAGAGACAAAGAAAGTAAATGAAGAAAATGAAGACTTACTAAAAGACATGAAAGAAGAAATTAAAGATGTAAAAGAAGTAAGATTCACAAACAAACTAAAAACACACCCAGTTTGCTTAACTAGTGAAGGTGATGTTTCTATTGAAATGCAAAAAGTATTTGACGCTATGCCAAATGATATGGGAATTAAAGCTCAAACAGTACTAGAAATCAATGAAAAACATCCAATTGCTAAAAAAATAAAAGACTTATATAAGAAAGACAAAGAAGAATTTAAAAAATATACAAAAATTCTTTACAGTGAAGCAAGAATTATTGCTGGACTTCCAATCGACAATCCAACAGAAATATCTAATTTAATCTGTGAAGTAATTTCTAAATAATATAAAGAAGGACTAAAAATTTAGTCTTTCTTTTTTTATATATTAAAAGTTATGGTACAATAAAAGAAAATAGAGAGGAGTAACGAGAATGGAAGAAAAGAAAAAATCAAATAAAGGGTTAATAGTATTTGTAATAATATTAATTATTATTATAATAGGGTTAGTTGGATATATTGCTGTAGATAAAGGAATTATAAAACTAACAGCGGAAGAAGTAGAAGAAAAAAATAATAAATCTGAAGCAAAAGAAGAAAAAGAGAAACCTACAGAAGAAGAGGAAACTTCAGAGGTATCAGAAGCAGATGCTATAAAATGCTATACAGATGGAACATATTACTATTTAATGTTATATCCAGAACAAGAAATTAAAACAACAGGAGCTAATGGAGACTATACTTCTCCAGTACGTACCTTTTATTTATATGTAAATTATGGTTATGGAGCAGATTATCTAACAGGAACCTATGAAATTAATGAAAATCAAATAACACTAAGATTCCCGCAATCTAGTAATCAGATTCCATTAACCAATATATTAAATATGGCATTACAGGGTGGACAAATAGAATTACAAACAGAAAATGAAACATCATATTATATTACATTACCATATACAGAAAATAGTATTACTTATGCTAATTTAACATTAACATTACAATAAAAAGGTATAGAAAAGATAAACAAGAAATGTTATACTTATAGTAGTAGAATAGAGAGGGAGAAGAAATGAAATTAGATGGAAAAGTAGCCATTGTAACTGGCGGTGCCATGGGTAATGGTTTAGGAATTGTAAAAGTATTTTTAAAATATGGGGCAGATGTTATTATTATAGATAACTCACCAAAATTACAACAGACTCTTCAAGAATTACAAAATCCAAAAGTAATGGGATATAATGGAGATATTAGAGATAAAAATATGTTAGTGGCAATAGTAAATGATGTCATTGCCAAAAAAGGAAAAATTGATATTTTAGTTAATAATGCTGGAATTGCCAAACTACAACCATTTACACAAATGACAGATGAAGTAAGAGATAGTCATTTTGATATTAATATCAAAGGTACATGGAATATGACTCAAGCTGTAGTACCATATATGATAAAGAATAACTATGGAAAAATTGTAAACTTATCTAGTGTAACAGGTCCAATGGTTGCAGACACAGGTGAAGTTGCTTATGCTACAACCAAAGCTGCAATATTAGGTTTTACAAAAGGCCTTGCAATGGAACTAGTAAAAAATCATATTAATGTAAATGCTATTATGCCAGGGTATATTATGACTCCAATGGTAGATGGAATTGCTAAAGATTCTAATGCTAGTAATCCTCAAAGTGTTATTAATGGAATTGCAGCTGGTATTCCAATGGGACGTTTAGGAACAATAGAAGAACTAGGAGAATTAGCAGCCTTCTTAGCAAGTGATGAATCCGCTTATATTACAGGCCAAGGAATTGTAATCGATGGAGCATCAACACTTCCAGAAACGAAAAGCGTAGGAGTATAAAGACACAAGATGTGTCTTTTTTTTGACTCAACGGATAGTTTGTTGTAAAAAAGAAAGTAAAAAGATATAATGATGCCAAGTAGGTGATAATATGGACTGTAAAAAGACAGGAGAACTAATAAAAAAATTACGAATAGAAAAAAAGATGACGCAAAAAGACTTGGCAGAAAAGTTGAATATAACCGATAGAGCAATATCAAAGTGGGAAAGAGGTCTAGGAGCCCCAGATATATCTTTACTAAAAGAAATAAGTGAAATACTAGGTGTTTCTATTAATGAAATTTTAGTAGGTGAAAGAATAAAAGAAAATATGGATAATATGACATGTGAAAGTATAAACTTAAATAAAGAGAAAACACCAAAACAAAAAATAGGATTAACAATAATAGCAAGTCTATTAATACTAACAACTTTTCTTATAAACTATTCTTTCATTACACTTAACTTAAGATTAGATTACATCTGTATTATCTATGCATTTCTTTTTCTTTCTCTAATAATTTATTTGAAAACAAGTAATAATCAAACCTTAAAAAAGAAATTCGTGTTACTATTTACCATTTTTTATATAACAAGTATCGTTACCTATATTTTCTATACAGGTATTATGTATCAACAAAATAATTTAATTGATATAAGAAACGGGATAGAAATCGTTCCATTTCTACCAATCATAAATAAAATAAGTATGACATTAAATGGAACACAGACAATTTGGAGTTTATTTGATTATGTCATTGTAGATTTTTGTATGCTAATACCTTGTTCTTTATGCATTCCATATTTATATCAAAAACACTTTTCATTAAAAAAATATTTTCTAATAATGTTAATACTAATTATAGGAAAAGAAATAATACAATTAATTACTAATCAAGGTGTATTTGATATCAATGATATAATATTAAATTTTTTAGGTGTAGTTGTTTCATATTATTTCTTTAAAAAATTAAAGTTATTTTATATAATAAGTAAAAGGTGATTATATGAGTAAAATAACAATACCAAAATATACAGTGGGAGAAGAAATTATCAATTCAATATCTCATGGACTAGGGGTATTACTAGGAATTACAGCCTTAGTATTAACAGTTGTATTTTCCGTAAAAAATCATAATACGATAGGAGTAGTTTCTTCTTGTATATATGGATCTACAATGATTATCATGTATTTAATTAGTTGCCTATATCATGCCCTAAGTCCCAAGTTAAAAGCAAAAAAAGTATTTCGAGTTTTAGATCACTGTGATATCTATTTGTTTATTGCAGGCTGCTATACACCATATTGTTTAAGTTTAATAGGTGGAACAACAGGATGGGTTATTTTTGGAATTATATGGGCATCTGCCATTGTTGGGGTTTTATTAAATGCGATTAATTTAGAAAAATTTCAAGTCCCATCAACAATTATGTATCTAATCATGGGCTGGATGATTATCTTTTCTTATGATAGTATCTCATCACTTTTACCTAAACCTGGACTAATATTATTAGTATTAGGTGGAGTAGCATATACAATAGGAGCAGTATTATACGGAATCGGCTCTAAAAAGCGATATTTTCACTCAATATTCCACTTTTTCGTATTATTAGGATCAACACTTCAATTCTTTAGTATTTTACTTTATACAATTTAAGAGAAAACAACACGTTTTCTCTTTTTTTTCACAAAATAATGGTATAATACAAGTATAGATAGGAGGAATATCGTGGCCTATATTGAATTTAAAAACGTAAACAAATTCTATGGGGAAAAAGAGTCATTAGTAAAAGCACTAAACGATACATCTTTTTCCATCGAAAAAGGGGAATTAGTAGTTATACTAGGGCCAT
>USGP01000012.1 GCA_900554315.1 uncultured Mycoplasmatota bacterium | reverse complement strand
AATAATAAATATAATCATTTAAAATATTATATTATTTATGATTTCATACAAATTTCACTCATTACCAAGTAATATAAATACTATAATATTCTTTCTAATAATTCTGTTGTTAATATTAAGTTTTATTTTTAATATAGTATTATCACATAGTATTATGAAAAAAATAACCCCTAAATTTGTAGATGTATTAACAATTCTAAATATATTTACCTTGGGATTTTCAAGACCAATTATTTTATTTTTAATGAGAAACAGTAAAAAGCTAAAGTAGGTGTAGTATGTCAAAAAAATTAATATCCGCAACAATTTTAATTATCTTAGCAGAAATATTATCACTATCAAGAGAATATTTTATAGAAGGAAGAACCAATTTTTCAGAGTTTACATCTGGAATGGTATTAGGACTTTCTGTAGGAATGGAGATTGTTGGTGTCCTATTATTATTTATTTGTATCGCAACATATGGAAAAAAGAAGTAAGGGGAAGAATATCCAGAATATAAAATAGATTCTTCAGCAAGACAGTATAGAAAAAAGTCATAAAATGTGATATAATATATCCATATTAAGGAGAGTAGATAATATGAGTGGTATTCTTTTTTCTTTGATAAAACAATGGAAAAAGATATAAATCCCGTTTTTAGATTTAACATGATTCAAACAAGATTTTAAGAAAGAGAAGGTAATATGTTAAATACAAAAAAAGTAACAAGAAGATTAAAAGAATATAATGAAATTAAAGACTTAATGAAAAGAGTCTTTCCAAAACATGAATTGTACCCTATGTGGTCATTAATGTTGATAAAGAAATTTAAAAAAGTAGACTTTCTAGCTTTTTATGATGAAGACCAATTTGTAGGATGCGTCTATATATTAAAATCAAAAAAAGTAGCATATATGATGTATATCTTTGTAAATGATAAATTACATTCTCATGGATATGGAAGTAAAATATTAAAACAAGTAATGAAAAAATATGAGGATAAAGAAATTGTACTAGATATCGAACCATTAGATGATGATGCATCTAATAAAGAACAAAGAGAAAGAAGATATCATTTCTACAAGAAAAATGGTTTTAAAGCAACATCTTATTTTGTAGAAGATGAAAAAGATGATGATGATTATTTAATATTATCTACGACAGGAACATTTCCTAAAAAAGAATGTGAAAAACTATTACGAGGTTTATCCTACGGTACATATAAAAGAAGATATAAAAAGAAGAAGTCAAAAAAAGGTATCAAATAGATATCTTTTTTTTCATAATAAGACATGATATACTGAATTTGGAGGCTGGTTTTATGACAATAGAAGAAGAAATTTTGAAAAGAAAAAAGCTACAACGAAAAAAATTAGAGCCATATGGATTTCAAAAAGAAAAAGATAAATATTACTATCAGAAAAACTTTTTTGACCACTCATTTCAAGCACAAATTGCGATTTCTAAATCGGGAAAATTAACGGGTAAAGTAATAGATTTAGATACAAAGGAAGAATATACAAATTTTAGAATAGAAAATGTGGTAGGTGACTTCGCCAATAAAGTAAAAGAAGAATACGAAAATATATTAAAAGACATTGCTAAAAACTGTTATAAAGATGAGTCTTTTATTTATCCACAAAGTAATCGAATTGCCGATAGAATATTGGAAAAATATCAAGTAAAACCAGAATTCTTATGGAATAAATTTCCTAGTGATGGTGTTTTTAGAAATCAAAGAAGTGATAAATGGTTTGGACTAATTATGAATATCAATAAAAGTAAATTAGATAAAACAACAGATCAAGATATAGAAATATTAAATGTAAAATTAGATGATTTAGTAGAAAAGGAAACCAAAAAAGAAGGAATCTATCCGGGATATCATCTAAGTAAAAAAAGTTGGGTAACTATTATTTTAGATGACACTTTAACAGATGAGAAAATCATGGATTTAATTGACATTAGCTTTTCTTTATCAGATAAAAAAGAAGAATGGTTAATTCCAGCAAATCCCAACTATTATGATATTACAGGTGCATTTAACAATACAGACATATTAACTTGGAAACAATCTAGCAATGTGTTAGTAGGAGATACCGTTTATATATATGTTGGAAAACCTTATTCAGCAATCCTTTATCAATGCGAAGCGGTAGAAGTAAATATTCCATATGAATATCAAAGTAAAGATGTGTCTATGCATTATGTTATGAAACTAAAACTAAAGAAAAAGTATAAAGAAGATGAGTTTACTTTAGATAAATTAAAAGAGTATGGCGTAAAATCTATTCGAGGACCAAGAAGCATACCAGCAAAACTAAGTAAGGAGTTAAAAAATGAAATTAATGATAAAAGAAAAAATTATTGATATCTTTTATCCAGAAACAAAAGACAGAAAAGTACCAGTTGTAATATTAAACACCTATGGAAAAGAAGGAGAATCTGTCTGGAAAGAATGCCTTCAATTACATACCATAGACTTTATTTTAGTAGCTATTTCTAATATAGATTGGAATAATGAAATGACACCTTGGAAAGCTCCCAATATAACTAAGAAAGCCCTTGACTTTACAGGAAAAGCAGATTACTATCTACAAGAATTAGAAAATGATATCATTCCTAAAATAGAAAAAACAATAAAAGAAAATTATACAATTTCCTATTATGCTTTAGCAGGATATTCTTTAGGAGGACTATTTGCTTTATATAGTGCCTATAAAAGCACAAAATTTACTAAGATTGCTTCTATCTCAGGATCCCTTTGGTATCCCAATCTGTTAGAGTATATTAAAAGGGAAAATCTAAAACCTCAAATTAAAAAAATATACTTTTCATTAGGAACTAAAGAAAAAGAATCTAAAAACAAATTACTTCAAACAGTAGAGCAAAATACCAAAGAGATAGAAAATATATTATCAACAAAGACAAATACCATTTACGAAGAAAATGAAGGGACCCATTTTCAAAATCCAGAACTACGTACTGCTAAAGGAATAAAATGGTTGTTAGAAGAAAAGAAGAACTAAAGGTTCTTTTTTTTGTAAATTTTTACCAATACAAAAAATATATTAACAAGAACAAATGTTCGTGATAAAATATATTTGGTGATGAAATGAATAGAATATATGTATGTATTGATTTAAAAAGCTTTTATGCATCCGTAGAGTGTGTAGAAAGAAATCTTGATCCGCTGACAACAAACCTTGCAGTAGCAGATCCAACTAGGACAGAAAAGACCATATGTTTAGCTATTAGTCCTTCTTTAAAACAATACGGAATAGGTGGAAGAGCAAGATTATTTGAATTGCAACAATTAGTAAAAAGAGTAAATAACGAACGGAAAAAACAAAATAACAACCAAAGGTTTAATGGAAAGTCAGTAAATGATAACGAGTTAAAACAAGATAAAACAAAAGCCCTAGATTTTATAATAGCTCCACCGCGGATGTCACATTATATAAAATTTTCAACAAAAATTTATAATATTTATTTAAGACATATTGCCAAAGAAGATATTTTTGTCTATTCAATCGATGAAGTATTTGCAGATATTACAAAATACTTAAAATATAACAAAACAACGCCAAAAGAGTTTGTAAGGACAATATTACAAGAAGTCGTAACAGAGACTGGAATTACGGCAACAGCCGGTATTGGTACCAATCTGTTTTTAGCAAAAGTAGCAATGGATGTCGTAGCAAAACATGTTCCTGCTGATAAATATGGAGTGAGAATGGCTGAATTAGATGAACTCACATATCGTAAAAAATTGTGGAACTATAGACCAATAACAGACATATGGAGAATAGGAAAGAAAATTGCCAAAAGACTAGAAAAATATAATATCTATACATTAGGAGACATTGCAAAATGTTCCATCCAAAATGAGGACATTTTATATAAAGAATTTGGAATCAATGCAGAACTATTAATTGATCATGCCTGGGGATGGGAACCATGTACCATAGAATCTATAAAAAATTATAAACCGCAGATAAAAAGTTTAAGTACAGGACAAGTATTACAATGTCCCTATAACTACCAAAAAACGAAACTAATTATAAAAGAAATGGCAACGTTATTATCATTAGATTTAGTAAAGAAAGGTTTAGTAACAGATCAATTAGTTCTAACAATTGGATATGATATTAGCAATGTAACAGAAGACTTTAAAGGAGAGATGAAGACAGACTTTTATGGAAGAAAAATTCCAAAACATGCTCATGGAACAATAAATCTCTCAGAAAAAACATCATCATCGAGAAAAATAATAACTGCCGCTACAAAATTACTGGATACGATTGTTAATAAAGAATTATGGATCAGAAGAATAAATATGACAGCTTGTAAATTAACTCCAAAAGAGCAAGTTGAGCAAAAAGAAAAATATGAACAACTAGATTTATTTAGTAATCCACAAGAAAAAGAAGAAATAAGGAACAAAAACAAAAAAGAAGATCATGAGGAAAATATATTACAACAGACAGTATTAAGTCTAAAAGAAAAATATGGAAAAAATTCTATTTTAAGAGGAATGAATCTAGAGGCAGGAGCAACAACAATAGAAAGAAATCAACAAATAGGAGGTCACCATGAATAAATATGAAGAGATACTTTATCTTCCTCATCATACATCATCCAAACGAAAACCCATGTCTCTTGAAAATCGTTCTGCACAATTTGCTCCATTTAGTGCATTGACAGGATATGAGGATGAAATTAACGAAACAGGAAGACTAACAGATGAAAAAATAGAACTAACAGAAGAAGCAAAAGAGCAAATTAATAACCAATTATTTTGGCTAAAAAATCATAAAGAAGTAAAATTTAATATTACATACTTTATAAAAGATAGCAAAAAATCCGGAGGATACTATCAAACATCAACAACAAAATTAAAGAAAATAGATAGTGTAGAACAAATAATAACAACCAGTTCTAATCAAAAAATCCTAATAGATAATATTGTAAAAATTGAACTCTTGACGTATAATAACTTTGTATAATAGAAAGAGGTTAGAATATGGAGAAGGCATACCAAAAAACAGAGGAAGATATATATAAAGAATTGACAACGTCCGAAAAAGGACTAACAAATATTGAAGCTAAAAACAGAGTAAAACAATATGGATACAACGAATTAGTAGATAAAAATAAAAGAACAAAATTACAAATATTTTTAAGTCAATTTAAAAGTATGATGATTATTCTTTTATTAGTAGTAGGATTTTTATCATTGTTATATGCCATAATGACAGATGGCGACTTTTTAGAACCAATCGTAATTCTTGGTACATCATTAGTAAATTGTGTTATGGGCTATTTGCAAGAGTCTAAAGCAGAAGATGCTACCAATAAATTAAAAAAATATACTGCTAATTACATAACAGTAAAAAGAGATGGTGTTACCAAAGAAGTAAATGCCAGATACCTAGTTCCCGGAGATTACATTATTTTAGAAGCTGGAGATAAAATTCCTGCAGACGCCAGAATTATAAAAAGTTATTTTGCTAAAACAGATGAATCTATTCTAACGGGAGAAAGTCAAAATGTAGATAAAACAGAAGAGATAATTAAAAAAGATTCTCTATTAGCAGAAACATATAACATGGTCTATTCTGGAACAGTATTAACTGCTGGTAAAGTAGAAGCCGTCGTAGTAAATACAGGAATGAAAACGGAATTAGGAAAGATTGCTAATGCCTTAGATACCAAAGAGGAACCAATTACACCACTACAAATGAAAGTAGAAAAAGTAACAAGGTTTATTACTGGAGTAGCTGGAATTTTAGTAGTATTTGTCCTAGCATATGGACTAGTCAATGACTACACAGTATTAAATTTAATTATGCTTATGATTTCTATGATTGTAGCAAGTGTTCCAGAAAGTCTAACCATTGCCATTACAGCTACGTTATCTATTGGGGTATCACAAATGGCAAAGAAAAAATCCATTGTAAGAAATCTAGCAGCCATAGAAACCTTAGGAGCAACACAAGTAATTTGTACTGATAAGACAGGTACATTAACAGAAAATAAAATGAAAATGACTAAGATATATACCAACGGTCAAGATTTACCACTAGAAGAGTTAAAAGAAAATCAAACATTAATTGACATTATGGATAATTCTAATTCAGCAACATTAAATGAAGATGGCTTATATTCAGGAGATGCTATTGATGTTGCAATTAAAAATTACTTAAAAGAAAACAAATTAAAAACAACACCAGTAAAAAAAATAACAGAATTACCATTTGATTCAGATCGTAAAATGATGAGTGCTGTTTATAAAAAAGAGAATGAAACTTATCTATATATTAAAGGGGGCTTAGAAGCCATTATAAAAAGAAGTAAGTCTATTTTAAAGAATGGTAAAATAGTAAAACTTACGAAAGAAGACATAAAGGATTTTGAGGATAAAGAAGCTTCAATGTCAGAAGAATCATTAAAGGTACTAGCTTTTGCTTATAAAAAAATAGATCACAAAATAGTAGAAGAAGAGGATTATTTTAAAGAAGAAAGTGATTTAATCTTAGTAGGTCTAGCAGGATTTAAAGATCCAATCAGAAAAAACATAAAAGAATCTATTGATAAATGTAAAGAAGCAGGAATTAGAGTAGTAATGTTAACCGGAGATAATCTTGAAACAGCAACTGCGATTGCCAAAGAAGCAGGTATTTGCATGAATGAAGAAGAGTGTGTAAATGCCTCTGAGTTAACAGAAAAAGAATTAAATAAAAATATTAATAAATACAATGTTTATGCTAGAGTAAGTCCTGAAGTAAAACTACAAATTGTAAAAGCCTTTCAAAAGCAACGCAAAGTTGTTGCTATGACAGGAGATGGAGTAAATGATGCCCCAGCAATCAAACTAGCAAATGTTGGTGTTGGAATGGGAAGAACAGGAACAGATGTTACCAAAGATGTTTCAGACATCATCCTACTAAATGACAGTTTTGAAACAATTACTACCGCAGTATCAGAAGGAAGAAGAATCTATAATAATGTAATTGCAAATATTTTATATAACTTATCTAGTAACTTTACAGAAATATTGATTATTATTTTTGGAATGTTTACAGGAAACACTATTATTTCCGCTATTCATGTATTATATATCGACTTAGTAGCAGATACAGTTCCATCAATTGCTCTAGCCTATGAAGGATCATCTAAAAACATTATGAAAGAAAAGCCAAATGGTCTGGATAAAAAAATATTCACCAAGTTTTTCTTAGCATTTTTAATTTTATCTGTTATCTTAGAAACATTAATCAGTATCTTTGTATTCTACTTCTTCCAACCATTAGGTCATGAAGTAGCATCTACATTAGCTTTACTTAGTGTTGTATTAAATGAATTTGTATTTGCTTATAACTGTCGTTCTTTAAAAGAACAAATTCATAAACGAGGACTATTTAGTAACAAACCATTAAATATTGGTATACTAGCCCTAGTACTAGTACAAGTAATTGTTTTCTTTAGTCCAATCGGAAAAATCTTTGGTTTAACAATTGTAACAATACCACAATTCTTATTTGTATTAATGATAAATATTGTATCATTAGTAATCATTGAATTATTAAAACCATGGTTAGTAAAACATTTTCAAGATGAATAATCGAAGACTAAACAATTGATAGTTTAGTCTTTTTCTTTGTATAATAATATTAGGCGATAATATAAACATAAAAATCAAAAAGTTTTCAGAACTAACAACAATAGAATTATATGAAATATTAAAAGTATGATGAAGATTTTTTAGAAGACAATATTCCTCATAAAAAAATGGAATTAGATTTGACAAAGTAGTATAATAGAAAATAGAAAGAAGGATAGTAATGAACGAAACAATAAAAAATATTTTAGAAAGAAGAAGTATTAGAAAATACCAAGAAAGATCAGTAGAAGAAAGTTTACTTAATGAAGTAGTAAAAGCTGGAACTTATGCTCCTTCTGGAATGAATAAACAATCTGCAATCATTTTAGTAGTAACAAAAAAAGAGACAAGAGATAAATTATCTAACTTAAATGCAAAAATTATGGGAACAGATACAGATCCTTTTTATGGAGCACCAGCAGTAATAATAGTATTAGCAGACAAACAAAGTCCGACTCATATTTATGACGGAAGTTTAGTAATGGAAAATATGATGATAGCCGCTCATTCCTTAGGATTAGGAACATGTTGGATTCATAGAGCGAAAGAAATGTTTGAATCAGAAGAGGGAAAAGAGATATTAAAGGAAGCGGGAATTACTGGAGAATATGAAGGGATTGCTAACTGTATTATCGGATATCCTGCCGAATCAGGAACATTGCACGAAAGAAAAGAAAACTATATCTATAAAATAATGGAGTAAGTATGAAAATAATAACAGTATGTGGGAGCTTAAAATATCAAGAACAAATCATGAAAATAACAGAAGAATATGCTTTACGCGGACATTGCATGTTAAGCATTGTGTATCCGACCAAGCAAATAGAAAAATATACAAAAGAAGAGATAGAATTATTAGGCAATCTTCATAAAGAAAGAATAAAAATATCAGATGCTATTCTAGTTGCAAATATAGACAATTATGTTGGAAAAAAGACGCAAGAAGAAATAGAATATGCAAAAAGTTTAAATAAAGAAATTATTTATTATAAAAATAGGTAAAGATAAAAAAAGGAGCCTTTATGAATAAAAAACTATATCAAGAAAGTATTATCCTAATTGGACCATCTGGTGCTGGAAAATCTTCTGTTGCAGAAGAGCTACACAAAATAACAGGTATGCCTAGACTATGTTTAGATAAAATTGCTAATGCTGCAAGAGATACAGGAGTAAAAAGACAATTCCAAGGAGAAGACGAATTTAACTGTTTCATGATTTCAAAAGTATTAGAAAGAACTAAAAAAAATGATGAGTATGGAATTGTAGACTTTGGAGCTGGTCATTCTGTATATGATGATATATTAATATTTGAAGATGTAAAAGAAATGCTACAACCATTTCAAAATATTGTTTTACTACTTCCTAGCCAAGATGAACAGGAAGCACTTGAGATTATGAAAAAAAGGTCAACAGGTGATACGAGAAATAATCAAAAATTCTTTGAAAGCCCTTGCAACAAAGCATTAGCAACGATGACCATATATGAAAATGGCAGAACCCCATCAGAAGTAGCAGAAGAAATTATATCAAAAATAAAAGAAAGAAAAGAGGCAAAAACTACTAGTTCGGGAAAAAGGTTGTAATTTTTTTACAATCTTTTTTTAATTGAGTTCTTATAATTTTTACCAACAGATAACTATCTAACAAAAAATTGCATTCTTTCAAGAAGTAGAAGGAATATTACTTACTTATCATATAGAAGGAGGAACATTCTTAAAAGATGCCAAAAAGTTTGCCACTCATAATGCAGATCAATATGGTCACCAAGGTGGAGGTAAAGAGTTAATTGATGGCTTCACCCAAGCCTTTGGAGAACCATTTGATAGTAAGATTCATGATATTACAAATTATATTGGCAAAGGAGAACTGACTCTAGCAGACATTAAAATGAACATCATTCCAACAACAGAAGCAATCTTTCCAATGCCAGTTTTGATGATTGCGACATACAACGAAGATGGAACAGTAGATGTTATGAATGCAGGCTGGGGAATGATGTTAGAAAGAGATTATGTAGTATTAAATTTAACAGAAACTCATAAAACAGTAAAAAATATAAAGAATAGAAAAGCTTTTACTGTAAGTATTGCCGATGCAGAACATGTAGTAGAAGCAGATTATTTTGGAGTAGTATCCGGAAATAATACGGAAAATAAATTTGAAAAGAGTGGTCTAACTGCCACAAAGTCAGAATTAGTAGACGCTCCAATTATCAATGAATTTCCAGTCTGTATGGAATGTGAATTTGTAGAGTATCAAGATGATGAATATGGATGTGGAGTAGTTGGTAAAGTAGTAAATGTAACAGCCGATGAAAAAGTAATGACAAATGACCAAGTAGATATTACGAAAGTAAATGCTATCGCTTTTGATCCTTATACTCATGGATATTATAAAGTGTCTGGTAGAGTAGGAGAAGCATTTAAAGATGGATTAAAATTAAAAAAATAAAAAAGGACTTCCAAAGAAGTCTTTTTTTGTTCATAAATAAACTAAACTAATAGTCGATTGTAAAAAGAAACTTTTATAGTTATAATGTTTAGTAAAGAGAGGAAAGTTTATGAATGAGAATAAAATAGGTAAATTTATAACAGAGCTACGAAAAGAAAAAAATATGACTCAAAAAGAGTTGGCTGAAAAACTGTATGTAACAGATAAAGCAGTATCAAAATGGGAAAGAGGACTAAGTCTACCAGACATTTCCCTATTAGAAAAATTATCAGAAGAATTAGAAGTAGATGTATCAGAACTATTGCGAGGAAAAAGAGGAAAAAAGGAAAAGATAAATGTTGAGGAAGAAATTAAGAAAGCAGTAGAAGAAATAAAAAGTAAACAAAAAAGTCAAAAAAGAAAACAACTAAAAATCATTGCAGCAATTGGATTAGGAAGTATCCTAATATTAGGAGTCTTTATTTTCTTATATAAGGACTACAAAAAATATCACCCAGACAGAATTATAGAAGGAGAAAATAACTATAAAATAGACTATTATAGATTACAAACAAAAGGTTTAGAAGAACTGGAAAACATTATAAAGAAAACAGATAATATTTCTCCTTATTATAATATTTCAAAAGTAAAGATAAAAGTAAGTAAAACTGGTAAACTAGAAAGTTTTGATTTAGATGTTATATTTTTTGATAATAAAAAAACTTATATAGGGGATGGATATTATAGATTTAAAGATAACATATTAACTTATACTTATTTTGATAAACAAAAACTATTAGTTGAGAATTATTCTAAGAATGATACGATAGATTTTATCAACGAACAATTATTAAAAATACCACTAGAAAAACAAATAAAAGAAAGTTCTTTAAAAGAATATTATGTAACTTACCAATCTGGAGAAACTTTGAAACAAGGAACGAAAATTATAGATGCTAGAAATCATAAAAAAATAAAAGTGCTAAGTCAAAAACAATTAAAGAATAAAGTAGGAGGAGAAATTGAAAATACAGATGCCTACTTTGCCATAAAATTAAATAATGGATCAGAAGAATTATCTGGACCACAATATATATACGTATTTGATCCTATGGAAGAAGTAAAGCCTAAAAATGTAAGTAATATTATGCAAACAGATTATTATATTGGACCAGATAAACTACAATTTACTAGAGATTATGGAGCATCTTGGATTGATGCTGATATAACTAAAGAACAAATAAATGAGACCCTAAATTTTTATAGAGATAAATCATTAAATTCCAACAGCTGGTTTATATCAACAGATGAAGATTTGCCAATAGCCTATTTTTATGGAGAAGAGCCAACTCTTGTTATTTCTAATGATAATGGAAAAACTTGGATAGAACACAAATTGATTACATCAGAAGATACTTTCAATAAACCAATCACGCAAAGAGTAGTAGGATTTACATCAAAAGAGTTTGGATATGTTGCTTTAGGAACAGATTGGACAATGGGAAGTGGCGAGATAAAGAAAATCTTTTTTACATATGATGGCGGAAAAACCTGGAAAGAAAAAAAAGCCCCAGAAGAAGGAACCTCGCATATACTTTATGATTTATGCATGTATGATGATCAAGTTGGAGTACTAGTATTAAGGGATAGAGTGGATTCAGCATTTCCTATTGTTTATACAACACAATCCGGAGGAGAAGGATGGACAAAAGTAAAATATGCAGACAATAATATTCCAGATGAAGTAACCTATTTGACAGAAGTAGATTCTATAGATTTAGATGGAAACACAAGTACTTATTATATTAAAATGGGTCAAGGAAACGGCGGAACACTAAAAGCAACCTTTAGGACAGGTGATTTAACATCAATGAGTCTAAAAGAAATATCTTATGAACCAGTTCATATAGTAGGATAAAGAAGAGTCAATGCAAATTGACTTTTTTTTATTAAAAACTTATTTATTATATTCACTCATTATAATATGATACATTTCTTCAGGTGACTCCTTGCAACCACCCTCTAACCATTTTTTCACAACAGCGTTAAATCCTGCTTTAAAGAATTCAATATGATAATCGATATGTTGATTATTATAATAACGCTTAGCCAAATTAGTATCATATTGAAACTGTTCTTCACTTGGTAATACATTAGGATCATTTTCCAATTTAAAATACGTTTTAAAAAACAATTGATTTTCTTTAATTAATCGAAATATTTTAGAAAAATCATTAGAGTTATATTTCTTTTTTCTTTCATCTTGATATAAATCACAAACATCTTCAATTAATCTAAGACGTATCTTATCTGCTAAATCATAGATATCCAAATAATTACTATTAGATGTAGCATTATCAGGAATAATAATTTTGATTATTCATAAAAATGAAACACTCTATTATCCAGGAAGCCTAATTTATGTTGTTGCCTTATATGATTTTTATTTAATCATTACAGCGATTATCAATGTGTTTAAATACCATAACCATAAAAGTCCGATGTTAATAGCAAGTAAATGTATTAACTTAACAGTGGCTATGATATCCATGATTTCACTTGAAGCAGCTATGATCTATCAATTCGGAGATAATGATATAGCTTTTAAAAATATGATGATAGGAATAACTGGTTTTGCAGTAGCAATTATTAATTCCCTAATGGCAGTCTATTTAATAATCAAGGGACGAACAAAAAATCTTTAAATTTAGTTGTTTTAAAGATTTTTTTCATTTTCTGCGTTAAAATAGTAAGTAGAAAAGGAGAGGTACTATGGAACAAGCATCTTTATTTGAAAAACCAATGAATGAACCTCTGGCATCACGTATGAGGCCAAGAAAACTAAGTGAAGTAGTAGGACAAACTCATTTAATAGGTGAAAACAAATTGCTAAGACGTATGATAGAAAGTGATAATATCTCATCTATGATTTTCTGGGGACCTCCTGGAGTAGGAAAAACAACACTTGCTAGAATTATTGCCAATGAAACAAAGTCAGAGTTTATTACTTTCTCTGCAGTAACCTCAGGAATAAAAGAAATCAAAAAAGTCATGGAAGACGCTGAGAAAAATAAACAATTAGGAGTAAGAACAATAGTATTTGTCGATGAAATACATAGGTTCAATAAAGCTCAGCAGGATGCTTTCTTACCTTTTGTTGAAAAGGGATCTATTATCCTAATTGGTGCCACAACAGAAAATCCGTCTTTTGAAATTAATAACGCTCTTCTTTCTAGATGCAGAGTGTTTGTGTTAAAGGAACTATCCAGTGAAGACATACTAATACTTTTAAAAAGAGCAATCACATCTGAAAAAGGTTTTGGCAAAGAAAAAATAGATATCAAAGAAGAAAATTTAAAAACTATTGCTAACTTTTCAAATGGCGATGCAAGAAGTGCACTAACGACATTGGATATGATTATTACCAATGCTGAAGAAGAGGAAGATGGAACTTTAAAAGTAACAGAAGATACCATTGAAGATTGTTTAACAAAGAAAACATTATTATATGATAAAAATGGGGAAGAGCATTATAATATTATTTCAGCCTTACACAAATCAATGAGAAATAGTGACCCTGATGCTGCAGTCTACTGGCTTGCCAGAATGTTAGAAGCAGGAGAAGATCCAATTTATATTGCAAGACGTATCACGAGATTTGCAGCAGAAGATATTGGACTAGCAGATACCAACGCTCTAAATGTAGCAATCAACGTATATCATGCCTGTCACTTTATTGGTATGCCAGAATGTAACGTCCACTTATCAGAAGCGGTAATATATATGTCACTAGCTCCAAAATCAAACTCTTGTGATGTTGCTTATCAACTAGCAAGTGCTGATGCCAAAAAAATGTTAGCAGAACCGGTTCCATTAGTCATTCGTAACGCTCCAACCAAATTAATGAAAAATCTTCACTACGGAGAGGGATATCAATATGCACACGATACAGATGCTAAATTAACAACAATGGATTGCTTGCCAGAATCCTTACTTGGAAAAACATATTACCATCCCGGAGTATTAGGAAACGAAGTAAGATTTAAACAAAGACTAGAACAAATTAAAGAATGGAAAAAGAGACATAAGGAAAAAAATAGAAAGTAAACGCAAAGTTTAGTTGCAATTTATTTTATTTAAAATTATTTTATGGTAATATCAGGATGAGGTGAAGTAAAATGAAAAACAAAGGTATTATTATTACGATGGGAATTATTATTGTTATATTAGTAGCTATAATTATTTTTCTGCTGGTAGGTAATAAAAATGAAGAACAAACAGTAAAAAGTGCTGCAAAAAAGTTTTCAGAAGAATACACATTAGTAGATAAAGATAATAAATTTAGATATGCAAATATTGATGAAGTTATTGATACATTAGAAGATGGAACAGGAGTTGTATATTTAGGATTTCCAGAATGCAAATGGTGCCAGCAATATACAGTTTACTTAAATGAATTAGCCAAAGATAGAAATATACCAGAAATTATGTATTATAACATCAGAGAAGATAGACAGGATAATACCAAAAATTATCAGACAATTGTAAATATTTTAAAAGATTATCTACCTGAAGATGAAGAAGGAAATTCTAGAGTCTATGTTCCAGCAGTAATATTTATGAGTAACGGAAAAATTTTAGGATTTGATGATGAAACTGCCTATGATACTAAAGGGTATGATGAACCAAGTGAGTATTGGACAAAAGAAAGAGTTGACAATTTAAAGGATAAACTAAATTCTTACCTTGATAAATCAGGAATTTGTTACGAATGTAATAGCTAAAAACAAACCAAACGGTTTGTTTTTTATATTAAAAAAGTTGTGTAATGCTAAAATATCTAGTATGATTAAAATGTATGTCAAATACAAAATAATATAGATATAGGAGAGAAAAATGATAGTAGTAGAACATGTAACAAAAAAGTTTGAACACTTTATCGACAAACACAAAAAAGAAGAATTTTTTGCAGACAACGATATATCATTTGAAGCAAAAGATGGTGAGATTATTGGAATATTGGGACCAAATGGTGCTGGAAAAACAACTCTACTTAGAATGATAGCTGGTCTTTTAGAACCAACAAAGGGAACAATTACATTTGATAAGATGACGTATCAAAAAAATGAAATTGAAATCAAAAAGCAAATTGCCTATCTATCAGGTAATACGAAATTATATGACACATTAACATGTTATGAATTATTAAAGATGTGTTGTGATATCTATAGTGTAAAAAAAGAAGATCAAGAGAATAGAATTAAAGAAGTAACAAAAGTGTTAAAGATGGATTCTTTCCTACATAATAAAATAGAGAATCTTTCAACCGGTCAAACTCAAAAAGTAAACATCGCAAGATGCTTAGTACACAATCCAAAATATTATATCTTAGATGAAGCAACAACAGGACTAGATATTATCTCTAGCCAAATTATTCTAGATTTTATCAAAGGCGAAAGAAAAAAGAAAAAGACGATTCTTTATTCAACGCACTATATGGAAGAAGCAGAAAACATCTGTGATAGAGTTATTATGATTAACAAAGGAACAGTAATAAAAACTGGAACACCAGATGAAATTAAAAAAGATACCAAAACGACGAATTTACGAGATGCTTTCTTTGCTTTGATAGGAGGTGCTTATAATGAAGAATAATTTATGGAATATCCTAAAAAAAGAACTAAGAGAACTATTTCGTGATAAAAAATCTCTTGCCATGATGTTAGTGATTCCTATTTTTATTCCCTTATTAGTAATAGGAATGTCAGCCTTATTTGAATCACAAATGAATGTAGATACGAATGAATATAATAAGATAGGTTTTAATTATGGACTTTCTGAAACAGAAAAACAAATAGCGAAAGAAATGGATATTGATGTAGTGGAAAATACAACCGAAAAGTTAAAAGAAAAGTATGAAGAGGGAAAAATAGATCTATATATTACAAAAAAAGATAACCACTATACAATCCATAGCGATGGATCAGATGCTAGTACTTATGCATCTGCTTTAATGGAAACCTATTTTAATACTTATAAAGAAATACTACAACAACAAGCTCTACAAGAAAACAATATAAATGCCAATCAAATCTTAAATATTATTACAGTAGAAGAAAAAGTAGTAGAAGAAGACAACTTCTTTGCAAGCTATATTAAAAATTATGCCTTTCTATTCATTATCATGGCAATAACAGTTTCAGCAACTTATCCAGCAACTGACACAACAGCTGGAGAAAGAGAGAGAGGAACACTAGAAACTCTACTTACATTTCCAATGAAAAGTAAAGATATTATCATTGGTAAATTTTTAGGAGTAACAGTATCATCCATCATTACAGGACTATTAAGTCTAATTTTAGCAGTCATATCATTATTCATATCAAAAGATATGTTTACGATTTATGAAGGAGTAAATACCATGTACTCACTAAGCAGTATTATCTATGCTATTGTAGTAATTATTACATACTCTTTCTTTATCAGTGGGCTATGTATTGCGATAGCATCCACATCAAAAACATTTAAAGAAGCACAAAGTGCTCTAACTCCATTAACATTCATATCTTTATTTCCAGGAATGATAGCATTCATGATAGGAATAACAACAACACCATTAATAGCAATAATACCATTCTTAAATTTCACAACCATATTTACAGATATAACAGCAGGAAATATTAACATCCTACATATCCTATTAATGGTAATATCAACAATTATCTATATTAGTATTGTGCTATATTACATTATCAAACAATATAAATCAGAAAAAGTATTATTTGCTAAATAATAAGGGGAAGAAACTTTTCTTCCTTTTCTTTTGCAAATTTGTTATACTAAACCTATAAAGTAAAGGAGAAAAATTATGAAGAAGTACCGTTGTATAATCTGTGGTTATATCTATGATGAAGCTAAAGAAAAAGTAAAATTTGAAGACTTACCTGATGATTGGACTTGTCCTCTATGTGGTTCCCCAAAAAGTGCCTTTGAAGAAGTAATAGAAGAACCACAAAAAGAAGAAGAGGGTATAGAAGAAAAATAAGAAATAGAAGAGGATTTGCGTTCACTAACAAATGAAGAAATTACTTACATTTGTTCTAATTTAGCCAAAGCCTGTGAAAAAGAATATAAGGAAGAAGAACAAAATCTATTTACAGAACTAGCAGCCTATTTTGATAGAAAATCAAAAGAGGAATCAGGAACTCTAGAAGACATCAAACAGGCAAACGAGCAAGAACAAAAAGATATAGAACAAGCTATGAATATGGCTGATAAAAATTCAGATCGTGGAGCAAAAAGAGTATTAACCTGGGCTACAAAAACCTCTAATATGATGAAAATAATTTTAGAAAATTATGAGAAAAAGGGTCTAGATTATATCAAAAATACAAAAATTTGGGTATGTGATATCTGTGGGTTTATCTATATAGGAGAAGAACCTCCAAAAGTATGTCCTGTTTGTAAAGTACCAAGTTTTAAAATATTGGAGGTGAAATAAATGGCTAAATTTCATGCTTATCGTGATATAAAACTTTGTTCTAAAGATTGTCTATGTTTATTTGTCTGTCCAACAGGAGCAAGCGATACAGAGACTGGCCAAATTGATTTTTCTAAATGTATCGGGTGTGGAGCCTGCGCTAATGCTTGTCCATCTCATGCTATCACTTTAGTACCAAACAAGATGCCAAAACAACAAGAAAAACAAGAAGAAGTAGTAAAAGCTCTATTTAAAGTTGCTAATACAAAAATAGATGCTATAAACAAATTAAAGACAATGATCAAATCATCTTCCAACGAAGAGGAAAAAAGACTATATAAAGCATTAATACATGCTAATAAAGTAATAGTTGAAGATTTAATGAGAGAAGCAGGATATATGTTACCAGAAAGTAAAAATACTCATGAGTTTTTAGAAGAACTAAAGAAAACTACACCACAACAAGAAAATACTATTCAACAACTATTAAATAAATTAGAAGTAAACGAATAAAGATATCAAAAAGATATCTTTTCTTATGATATAATAAATATAGAATAAAAGAAGGTGCCATATGACAAATTTTATAATCGCTCAAATTATTGGTGCGGTAGCATTGATAATTTTAATTATTAGTTTACAAAGTAATAATAAAAAAAGATTGCTAACATATCAAATGGTATCTAGTTTATTATATGCTTTTCAATATTTCTTTTTAAAAGCCAGCAGCGGTTGCTTTATGAACTTGATTTGTATGCTTCGAAATTGGATATTTAGCCGATATTCTAAAACAAGGCCTCCAGTTTATTGGTTAATAATAACGGTTGGAATCATGATTTTGGCATCTAGTTTATCTTACACAGGATTAATCAGCATTCTACCAATGATAGCAGTCGTGATATATAGTATTGCTTTATGGAATGGAAATCTAACAATAATTCGCATAACAGAAATAATATCTTGTAGTCTATACATTATTTATAATATCAATGTTTTAGCAATAACAGGCTTAATCGCCACAATAATAGAACTATTAGGAGCGCTCTTTGCTATTTTTAAATTTGATATAAAAGTAAAAAAAGCAAGATAACAATTTAAAATTATTCAAAACATAGGAGGAAATATGACAGAAGAAATTATTACAAAGTTTGATTACAATTCCCCAGTAATTTTAACATACTTTTTTATCTGTTTAATTATTTTATTGATAGATAAATTATGCAAAGGAAAATTTAGTGCCACATTTTTCACAACCTATAAAAATGATTCACTATTAAACCCTTTAACATATTTTAAATTAATATCTCATTCACTAGGTCATACAGACTGGGATCATTTATATAGTAACTTTATTAAAATATTATTAATTGGTCCATTAATAGAAGAAAAGTATGGATCTATTAATCTATTAATCGCAATGATAATAACATCCTTAATCATAGGAATTATAAATAAATTATTTGGTAAAGGTGGAATACTCGGAGCGAGTGGAGTAGCCTACATGTTAATTCTACTAAGTTCCTTTGTAAATATGGAAAATGGAAAAATCCCAATTACTTTAACTTTAATTATTTTATTCTTCGTAGTAGATGAAGTAATAAAATTATTCAGAAGAAAAAAAGATGGAGTATCCCACCTAGGTCACATTACAGGAGCTATATGTGGAGTAGTATTTGGAATTTTAACATTAAAGGGGCTTGATTTTAGTCACTGGATAAACTAAAGAAAGGAAATGAACTCATATGGCAGTAAGTTTTATAATAGAATGTGATAAAAGCTTAGATTATTTAGAAGAACTAAAAGAAAAATTAAATCAAGAATCCTCTAGAATTTTAAACTTTTTTGAACTAGAAGGATTGAAAAATCCCAAAAAAATAAAAATATGGACGGATAGAGAAAAATATCAAAAGTATTTAGAAGAATATGTTCCTAAATATTATGAGTGGATGTGTGCTGATACTCATGACGGAAATATTAATATACTTTCTATTGAAGAGTGCAGGAAGACAATATCTCATCAAGATATGACATTAGAAGAGATGTTAAAAGTAATTACTCATGAATTTGTACATGCTTGTCAACAAGAAATTAATCCAGATGCTGCTGATGTAGAATGGTTTTGGGAAGCTCTCGCCACTAACCTTGCCAATCCTTTTGATCATGTTGCCAGTATGCAATGCGAAGACGAAGAATTGATAAATAACTTAAATGCCGTTCCCTATAATTATGAAATTTGTTTTACAATAGGAAAATTTATGCTGGAAAACTATTCTCATGAACAAATATTAGATTATGTAAAAAAACCAGACAAATTAAGAAAAGACGCTAAAACTATTTTTAAAGAAGAGCGAGAATGGTTTCATAAAAACTATTTACCATTATCACTAACTCCAAAAGCCGAAAATAATGATTTTAAGATTTTTGCCCCAGATGAGTTAGAAGATTTCGCAACAGATTGCTTAGCATATATCACAGAACAAAAAGGAAAAATATTAGATTTCTTTGGACTAGACAGATTTAGAAAAATAGAAATTAATCTTTTTGATAATCAAGAGGAGTTTTTAAAATTTATTAAAAAGTTGCGTTGGCAAGGTGCAAAAATACCAAGCTATTGTAAAGGAACATTCGATAATTTCATGGTAAATGATAGTCTTAGTCCTATGGATGCATCATTAAATCCTAATCGATACAAAAGTAGTGTGTTACACGAATGTATTCACATTATCTATAATTCTATTACAGATAAACGTATAGTCTGGTTAGATGAAGGCCTTGCTATGAATTTATCTGGAGAAAGGAATAATTTGAAAGACGAAGAGTCTTTCAAAAATTATATGACTCAAAAAATATCATCTATGAATCCGCCAAGTAACATAAATCAGTTAAGTCATGGAGAGATGTTTGTAAACGAAGAATACAATGGCTATGAATTATCATATTTAGCAGTGCGCTATCTACTAGAGACAAAATCAAAAGATGAAATTCATGAAATGATTAAAAACAGCGACAAAGCATTAGAAATAGGAAATGAAATTTTACCATGTGCTTTAAACTATTTTAAAACCAAATTAGAAATAAATAATCAAGCAGTTAGCAGACGCTAATTGCTTTTTATATAAATTCAAAATAGATAGACAAATCATAAAAAATATGTTATAATCTATCAGAAAAAAGCAAAGGGGATTGAACAATGAAAAAGGGTAAAGGAATATATAAGAAAATTTTCAAAATGCTTTCAAAAAGGCAAAAAATTAATTTTGTAATTATTGTGATTATCATGATTATTTCAGCCTTATTAACGCAGTTACTACCATTATCGATTGGTAGCTTAACTGATGATGTTTTAAGTAGAGATAATCTTTCTTTTGTAAGTGTACTACCATTTTTAGCTTTTATTTTAGTAGTAACAGTAACCAATGAAATCATTAAAGTAATTAGACGTTTATTAGTAGAAGATACATCAACAAGATTCGAAAAAGAAGCACGTACAAAAGCAATTTCTTCTTTATTACATGCTCCACTAGACTACTTTAAAGAAAACATGACTGGTAACATTCATGGTAAATTGAATCGAAGTCTAGAAGGAACAACAAAATTATTAAAGCTAATGTTTATGGACTTTGCACCTGCAGTCTTCAATGGTGTAGCAGCAGTAATTGTTATCTTTTCAAAATTACCTTTACCATTAGCATTAATGATGTTATTAGTAATTCCAATTGGTGTAATCATTGTGTTTAGACAAATCACAACACAACGTGGTATTCGTGTAGAGCTAATGAATGAAAAATCTAATATGGACGGAACTATGGTAGAATTAATTAATGGTATTGAAGTAATCCGTATTGTTGATAATGCTGAAACAGAAACGAATAGATTTGACAATAAATCAGAATACCTAAGAAAAAAAGAAATGAAACATCACAAAGCTATGGCTTTCTACGATTGCTTAAAATTTGTAAACGAAGCTATATTTACAGTATTAGTAATTGGTGTATCTGCCTATCTTGCAGGAGAACACGTAATTACAGTAGGTACAGTTTTAACTGCCTATCTTTCATTTACCCAATTAACAACACCATTAAGAGAATTACATAGAATATTCGATGAATTATCAGAATCAACTGTTCTTGCTGAAGAATATTTTAAAATCATTGAATTACCACAAGATTTCTCTTATGAAATAAAAAACAAGAAAAATATAAAAGAAGAAAAATTACCAATTATTTCAATTGAAAATATGAAATTTAAATATAAAAACTCTGATAAATACATTATAAATAATTTAGATTTAGAAATTAATAAAGGTGAATTTATTGGTATTGCTGGACCAAGTGGATGTGGTAAATCTTCTTTAATTAAAGTAATTAGTAAACTAGAAAAAGGTCAAGGTATGATTAAAGTAGATGGTACAGATATTAATTTTCTAACAAGAGAAGATATAGCTGAAAAGATTGCCATGGTACCACAGACCCCATTTTTAATATCCGCAACCATAAAAGATAACATTTGTTATGGTATGAAAAGAGATGTAACGTTAGAAGAAGTAAAAGAAGCTTGTAAAAAAGCAGATATTGATGACTTCATTGAAAACTTACCAAACAAATATGATACAATGGTTTCGGAAGGTGGATCTAATCTTTCTGGAGGACAACGTCAAAGAATCGCCATTGCTAGAATATTCTTAAGAAAACCATCTATTTTAATTCTAGATGAAGCAACAAGTGCCCTAGATAATACAACAGAAAAACACATTCAAAAAGCCATTGAGAAACTACAAAAAGAAAATGATACTACAATTTTATCAATTGCTCATAGATTAACGACCTTAGAAAACTGTGATAATATTTTAGTATTTGATCAAGGTAAAATTGTACAACAAGGAAAATATCAAGAATTAATAGAAACACCAGGAATCTTCCAAGATATGTATAATGGTATTTTAAAATAAAAGAGTATAGCTCTTTTTTTTATGTCTAAAATGTGATATTCTAATCTTATAGTATAGGTGAGAATATGTACAAGAAAACAATACCTTCTCCAGTGGGAAATTTAACATTAACAAGTGATGGTAAATATTTAACTGGTTTGTTTATAGAAGGACAAAAATACTTTTTATATCAACAAGATGATGCAATTGAAAATAATGATTTAGACATATTTTTTAAAGTAGAAGATTGGTTAACAAGGTATTTTGAACAAAAAAATCCAGACCCCAAAGAAATACCAATCAAACTATTAGGAACAGAGTTTAGAAAATCAGTCTGGAAAGAATTACAAAAAGTACCATATGGAACAACAACTACTTACAAGGATTTAGGAAAAGCTTTAAAAAAAGACACTATATCTTTACGAGCTGTAGGTAATGCAGTAGGACACAATCCAATATCTATTATCATCCCTTGTCATAGAGTGATAGGAAGTAATGGTAGTCTAACTGGATATGCCGCGGGTACATTAAAAAAAGCATATTTATTAAAATTAGAACAAAATGATAATAAAACTTATACAACTTAAGAATTTCAAACCATATTTATGATGGATTAATAAATGTAAAGTGTGATGAGAATAATGAAAAATATAAATAAAATATGGATAATACTAATAACTTTAACAATTACAATATCGTGTATTTTAGTTATGCCAAAAACAGTAGATGCTCAAATAGCAAGAAAATACAATGTGATTTCACTAAGAGCAGGAGGAGGAACATCTTCTAGTGGAGGATCGTCAGGAACTTCTTCCAACAGGACAACAACTTCTAATAGTTCAGGTACCACTTCCAATCCATTTTCTAAAATCATAGATATTATAGTATTTATAACAATTGCTTCTATTGGATCTATTGTTTTATATGTTAAAGTATTAAAATCATCTTTCAAAAGTAAAAAGTATATGAAATTATTAGATGATAAAGACATAGCTTGGAAATATAAAGATATAGAAAGACAAGTAATTAATGCTTATTATATCATTCAACAAGCCTGGGCAGATGGTAATATGAGTCCAGCTAAAGATTATATGACAAGTAATCTATTAGAAAACTTTCAAACAAAATTAAATTGGATGGAAGTAAAACATCAAAAAAATGTTTTAAAAAAGATAAAATTAGTAAATGTAAAACCTATATCAGTACATGACAACAAAGATAATGAAAAAGATACAATATGGTTTTATATAAAAGGTAGAATGGTTGATTTTATAATTGATACCACTACAGAAGAGATTATATCAGGAGAAAATAAAAGTACATCTTTTGTAGAATTTTGGAAATTTAAAAGACAAAATAATACCTGGGTCTTAGCTAAAATTTTACAAAAAGAAGAAGAAAATAAAATTGTATTTGAAGGAGAAAAGTAGTATGAGTACCAAAAAAGGAATTGTTGCTGTAATTGTATTTGTGATTGGCATTGTATTAGGATTATGTTTAACCATAGGAGGAGCTTTATTGATGTTTACCAAAGATAGTGGTAACAAAATAACAGCAGAAGAGTTTAAACAAAAGCTTACAGAAGATGGCTGCCAAATTACAAACGAAATAAAGAATCAAGAAGGTGTAAACAGTTATATACAAAGTAATGACTCTTCTTGCCCTTATCAAATGGTATATATGGAATTTAATAGTGCAACGTATCAAAATCAATTTGTAAATAACGCAGTAAATAGTATTCAAAATGATACTTCAGCCAATAGTAGAGTAAATATTAATATAAATGATTATAAAGAAGTAACCACAACAGGAAGTACATATAATGTATTAATTGTAAAAGATGATATGTTAGTGGCTGCTAGTACAAAAGCATCTGAAAAAGATAGATTAAATCAAGTAATTAGCAATCTAAATATTAGAAATAAAATCGCAACAGAGTATATTGCTATGCTAGTTGTTGGAATCATTATTTTAGTTGTGACAGGAATCGGAACAGTTGTTTATGTAATTATGTCATTAGTAAAAAAGGAGAAAAAAGTATAAAATGAAGAAAATATACACAATTTTTATAACATTAGGTAAATTAATAACAATACTTGGTGTTTGTCTAATGATAATACTGACACCAGGTAATAAAATATCTGCAACTGAATTTAAAAAGACAATAGCCAAAGATCATTGTGACATTAACTTTGAACAAACAACAGCCGATGAAAATATAAAAACACAACTAATTAGTATGGACTATGGTTGTCCTTATTATATTACTTATACAAAATACAAGAACAAAGAATATCTTGAACAAGCAGTAGAGACAACGATAACAAGTATCAAAGAAGATGCAAAGATAGAGCAGGACTTAAAACTATTTGATTATCAAGACCTACGAACTACAACAGATTCTTATAATGTAATGATAAAAAAAGATAATATCGTAGTACTAGCAACAACAGATAAAAAGAATAAAAAGAAATTAGAACAAGCAATCAATAATATGAATATTACTTACCAACCGAAAACAGAATATGCTTGGATATCCATACTAGGAATTATAACGATATTTATTACAATAATAGTAGAAAAAATAAAAAAACAAAGTCAGTAAGGAGAGACGGATATGATGCTATCAAACTATTTAACATCACCTAATTTTTATGAAGCATTATCTCCATTAAAAGAAGTAATAAAAAGAGGCAATGATAGAAATAATATAAAAATTATAGAATATATGCTATCCAATGCCATTATATTCTCAATGTTAATGGAAGAAACCAATCATAAAATAGATGAAAATAGAATGAATCAATTTCTATATCAAACAGCAAAAGAGTTAAAAGAACTGCTTTCATCTACGACTTTATTCTTATCTAAAAATAATATAAATGATAAAGTAAGAAAGTATATGATGGATGCTTTATTAGAAAAAAATCATCTATCAAGACAAGAAGCACAAAAGAGAGAAGTAAAAACAAAGCTTTATAAAGAAGTGATAAAAAATCTATTAGAAAATGGCTATTATTTTCACGCCTGTAATAGTTACTGTTTAGACAGTATAAAAAATTATGGTCTAGATCCTACTGAAAAATTTGCATCTCAAGAAGAACTAGATGATATGAATAAGTTGTTTGAAAAATATCAAGTTAGTTTAATATTTGGTTGGCAACAATTAAATTGTAAAGGAAAAGTTTCTTATTCTACAACCCCGGATGTATCTTATTATTATGGAATATCTTCTCCTGAATGGTTTTCACAATTTACTGGTGCTGGTTTTCCATTTAATCCAATAGAAAAATATGATAAATATGCTTTTGTAAAAAGAGATTATGAAAGTGCTAGAAAAAATCTAGAAACCTTAATGGCAGACAGGAGTTTTTCACCAAGTGACCAAACCAAAGTAATTTCTTTTTTTAACCGAAACTGGAATATCTATGCTAACAGAGCACCATCTTTAGTAATGATTCCTCATTCAATCATAAATCCAGAAAAAAGTGACGAAATGGTAGAAGAATTAATCATTGATCCACTATATCAAGGAAAATTAGAATCTGTAATCGAGTTTTGTACTGGCATAATGGGATTAGGAATCGATAAAAGAAAAGAGAAACCAATCGCAACCAACGAAGCGGTTTACGTAGAGCTTCCAAGTTATAAAACAATAATGCAAGAATTAACCAAAGAACAAAAAGAAACAAAATTTATTGAACCAGAACAAGTAAAAGATAAAACACTACAAGAAAAGCTAGAAATTCTTATGAATGCCAAAATAAGAATAGAAAAGACACCAAATCATGAAGAAATATGGGTCAGTGATAATTCAGAAGAAGAATTAGAGCAAGTAAAACAAATCCTAGAAGACCCAGATACGTATCAAGCCATTCTTACTAATCCAGATAATTTTCATAATTTCAGTGGCTGGCTTTATTATTTTTCTCAAGAAATTAGAGATCAAGAAGAAAACGTAAAATTACTAGCAGTAAATGCTCCGATATTATTAAGTTTGGTTTCCAAAGAAAAACGAGAGGATAAAAAGTTAATGAGAGAAGTATCTTCTCAATCAGGAATTTCCCCATCTATTTTATATTTTGTAGGAGAAGAATTGCAAAATGACTTTGACTTTGTAATCAACATAATAGAAAACGCTAATTCTTTAACATTTGATTTTTATATGCCAAACGAAGAAGGAGCAACCAACTTAAAATATCATGATATCCTTGGTCAAGAAATCAAAGAAAATGGAGCTTTCTGGTCCTTATTAAACGCTAAAATAGACACTTTAAATAGAACAGGAATGACTCATATTCCTAACTTTGATGTAGAAAAAGAATTATCACTTGCTAAAGGATCAAAAGGAAAAAGACACTAAAAAAGTCCATTACGGACTTTTTTATTTGACTTTAACGACCAAAACATCATTAATTTCTCTTATACTATTTTTTTTAGGATAAAAATTCATATCTTGATATTCTTCACTAGCAAGAATGTCTCTATAAGTTTCATAATCAACATAAGAAATAGAATGACCAATATAATATTTCATAAAACGACTCCAACCATTTTTTTGATTGGTATATTCATCCCAAAACAAAGGGTAGTTTGCAACAAATCCATACGTAGAATCTGAATTAGAAGATTCGGCCTCAACTTTACCAACAATCATCACAACATCAGAATCATATTTTGAAATATCTTGATAAATATTACTAGCAACTTGGTAAGTAGCTTGAAAAGTACTATCCAACTTTTGATAAGTAGCCTCTACTTGAATCAAATAACCACGTATCATAAAAAGCAACAATAGAGAACTTAAAGTATATAAAACTTTCTTTTCTTGTACAAGATATCCAAAAAAGAAAAATACTAATAAAAATCCACTGCTCATTAGTAATTGTAAAGAAGTATCAGGTAAAATAACAGTAACACAACAGATACCTAAAGGAACAAGAAGAAATAAAATGACAATACCAAGAATTTCTTTCCAAGATAAATGTTTAGACCAAATAAAATAGATAACTCCAATGACAAATAATAAAAAGAAAATAAAATTAAAAAAGAACATCCCTACATTAGAATTATTAACAATCCTATCTGTAAAATAAAATTGATAAAAAGAAACATAACTAGTAACAATTCTACTAGGTATTTGAAGAAGAGTATCAATACCAAAAGAATTAGCTCCTCGGTAACTATTCATATCAATATGAAAAACAAATAAAGAAAGCTTCATCAAAATAAAATAAAGAAGAGTACCACTTAAAATAATACCAATAGAAATAAAAAACTGACGAACAGAAAATTTCTTTTCAAAGATTTGATAGACAGAATAAAATAACATCAAAGTACAAGGAATCGCCAGATAAGCTTGATACATACTTAAACTAATCGAAATAAGAAACACCGGTATTAAGTATTTCCAAATCTTTTTCCTACTTTTATAAAATAAATAAATAGCACTAATTCCAAAAAAGAAAGCAAGAGTATAAGGAAAACAACAATAATGAAAAAGCAAAGTACTAGATACAATAGGACTACATACCACAACAAGCCCAATCATAATTTGTACGATCTTGTTTTTAATAGAAAATAGTTCAAATAATAAAATAGTACTAGCTAGTAGCAAACACAATGACAAGAATATTTCAATTTGCGGAAATACGTAAAAACCTTTCAAAAGTCCAATTATGTATAACCCAAATCTTCCAAGGGAAATTTCCCAAGAATATCCATCATAATAATTAGTATTTAATAAAACATCTGCCGTTAATATATTTTTCGTAAACAACGGTAAGTGGACGAAAATCCCAACTATCAAAAATATAAGAATAAAAATACAATATCGTTCTACTAAATTCTTTACTTTTTTCATACAATCACCAAACTCATTGTATCATAAAAAAGATTTAAAAAGAAATCATGATACCTAAAATGATTTCTTTTTTATATATTCTATATAATATGGTAGGAGGTGAGAATATGTTAAAAGGAATTGATATTTCTAGATATCAAGATGGAATAAAGATAGAAAATTTAGATATTGATTTTGTCATTGTAAAAGCAACAGAAGGAGTAGGATATCAAGATCCTAATTATGTAGAATACCTAGATGTAGCATTAAGAAGTAATAAAAAAATAGGACTATATCATTATGCAAGACCAGATTTAGGTAACACTCCAGAACAAGAGGCCAACTGGTTTATAGAAAAGGCAAAAAACTATATCAAAAGAGCTATTCTAGTATTAGATTGGGAAGTAGATACTTCGAACGTAAACTGGGCAAATATCTTCTTAAAAACCGTTTATGAAAAAACAAAAGTACGGCCTATTATCTATATGAGTGCTTATCCTTCTAATACATATAATTGGACAGAAGTAGTAAAAGGAAACTATGGCCTTTGGATAGCAAGTTATGGAGCAAACACCGGTGCTCCATCAGTTCCTCCTACCAATAAATACTGGCCTTTCTATATTTTATGGCAATATACATCAAACGGTTATGTAGAAGGATATTCAAAAAGATTGGATTTGGATTATTTCTATGGAACAAGAGATACCTGGGATAAGTATGCCAATCCTACTGGAGAAACTCCAACTCCAGAACCAACACCACAAGAAAAATATAAAGTCGGAGATGTTGTAACATTTAATTATTTATACAAAAATAGTTATGGCGAAGGATTAGTTCCATCAAGAATTCATAGTGGAACCATAACGAGAGTAATAGAGGGAAGAAAAGCACCATACTTAATTAATCGAGGAGCAGGTTGGTTATCAGATGACTTGATTTTATCTTCTGACAACAATAATTTAACCATAGGAACAAGAGTAAGGACCATAAAACAAGGAAATGCTTCCTCCGATGGAAGCAGTAACACAGCAAGAAGTGGTATTGTTGGAACGATAACTAGAATTCTACCAAACGCAAGATATCCATACTTGGTATCTACCACAGCTCCAATCGGTTGGTATCAAAAGAATGCCTTAGAAAAAGTGTAAACAAAAAAATTATCTATTGTCATTATCATTATCTAATAGTATACTAAAAGTAATAATAAAGAGAGGTTTGAAAAATGAAAAAGAATTTTGTAATTGTAATACTATTACTTGCATTAATCGTCAGCTTAGGATTTATTGCCTATCAAAATGGCTTAAAAGATTATCTGATTGACAAAGGATACATAGAAGAGAATAAAAAAGATACGAAGAAAGAAGAAAAGAAAGAAGAAAAAGAAACAGACAATCAAGAGGAAGAATATATAGAAACAGTAGATTCTACAGTATTAGACTCTATCGATAAGATAGATTCAGCAATTAATAATTATTGTGGTACTTATAAAACATATTTCACAACAAATAAAGTAGAAGCAAAGGACATTTCTAATCAACTAGCTTATGAAACTGTAATGACAAAATTAATAAAGACAAATAATGCTCCAATATCAAAAGAAAATATGGAACAAGCAATCAAAGAAACGTTTGGTAAAGATTATAAATTTGAACATAAAACATATAGCTCATGTCCTGCCTACACATATAATGAACAAGATGAAGTCTATGAATATCAAGGTGCAGAATGTGGTGGAACTTGTTCACTATCATACTTATCTAAAGTAGTAAAAGCCACAAAAACAAACGATAAACTTGAAATCTATATTAGAATCGTATTTACAAATCAATCATTAACATTAAATGATCGTTATGCTTTCTGCAAAAACGCAGACTTAACAGAAATTGTTGGATATGCAACATCCACAGAATTGACAAGTGATTTAACAAAAGATAGATTAATCAACCAAGGAAGTCTATATAAACTAACATTTAATAAAGAAGATGATAATTATGTATTTGCATCTTCAGAATTACAACAATAAAACCTATACAACCGTATAGGTTTTTTTATATAATAAAAAAGGAGGTACTCTATGATTTTAAATATAAGCGGAAGAACAGATATTGTAGCATTTTATACACCATGGCTAATGAACAGACTAAAAGAAGGCTTTATTGATGTAAGAAATCCCTTCAATAAAAAACTAGTCAGTAGAATTCTATTAGAAAAAGTAGATGCTATTATGTTTTGTACCAAAAACCCATTACCTATTATCCCTTATTTAAAAGAAATAGATAAACCAATCATATTTCACACGACAATAACACCATATTTAAAAGATATAGAACCCAATTTACCAAACAAAAAAGATATTATAGAAGGTGTAAAAAAAATATCTAAAATCATAGGTAGTGAATATACATATATTAGATTTGACCCAATCTTTATAAATCAAAAATATACATTAGACTACCATATAAAAATGTTTGAAAGACTTTGTACCAACCTAGAAGGATATGTAAAACATATTATTATTTCTTTTTTAGATGATTATAAAAATGTAAGAAAAAATATTAAAATATTAAATCCGAAAACATTAACCAAAGAAGATTATAAAAAACTAGGCACAAGCTTCGCAACAATAGCAAAAGAACATAATATGACAGTTCAAACTTGCTTTGAAGACGAAAATATGGTAGAATATGGCTTTGAAAAAAGGGACTGTCTAGGAAAAGAATTAGCAGAAGAATTAACTGGCAAAACAAAATTTAAAAAATGGAAAGCCCGTAAAGAAAACAAATGTAATTGTATAGAAATGGTAGATATAGGAGTATACAATACATGTAGTCATTTCTGTAAATATTGCTATGCTAATTACGACGAAAAAGAAGTGTTAAAAAACAAAAAATTACACAATCCCCACTCTTCTTTGTTAATAGGAGAATTAGAAAGTGATGATATTATAAAAATAAGGAAAGAATGAAAGTAGGTGGTTAAAATGCCTGATAAAACTCTGGTAGAAGAAAGAGTAGAACAAGCAGCAGGAAACAGTGGTATTGAAGGGTTATTTGTAACAAATACCGAAAAGCAAATAATTGCAGGTTTATTAATGAAATATAGAGGAATTGCAACTACAGAAGCATATGATCAATTATTAGAAAAAGTTATGAATCCTCCAAGAAAGGAAGAAGGAGAAATAAATGGATTTCAAAGGACACTTAGACGAGGCCCTAGACGAACAATCTAGATATTGTTATCCTGGGACAGATGTCTTAATAAATTATTTAGAAATAAAAGATCCCGAAGAATTAGAAAAAGCAGAAAGAACATTCACAACATTAGCACTAAGTGCAATTCAATTAAGAAAAGTGCCAGAGCCCAAAAAATTATTTACACCAAAATATTATTTTGAATTACATAAAGAAGTATTTGAAAGAATCTATCCGTTTGCAGGGAAAACAAGAAATGAAAATATTGCAAAAGGAAATACCCCATTTTGTAGACCAGAATATATTTATAATAGTTTAGAAGACTCTATGCATAGATTTCAGAAAAAACTTCCCACTATTCAAACAAGAGATGATGTTACAACATGGCTTTCTGACTTTTATGAAGATTTAAATATTATCCATCCATTTAGAGAAGGAAACGGAAGAATTGCTAGAGAATACTTAAGAGAATGTGTAGAATGTATGGATGAATACTTAGGGCTAAACTATGAATTAGATTTTTCAAATGTTACAGAACAAACGTCACATCAGTTTATGAGGGCATCAGTTATTAGTGCTATGACAGGAAATAATCAAGAGTTAAAAATATTCTTCGACAGTAGATTAAAAGAAAAAGGATCAGAAAAAGCAGTAGAAAAAAGAAAATAAACTTTTCTTTTTTTTTATTTTGTTGTAAAATGAATATGTCAGCAATATTGCCCTATAGCCAAGCGGTAAGGCAGTGCGCTCTGACCGCACGATGCGTTAGTTCGAATCTAACTAGGGCAACCATAAAAAAATAACTCTTGCAATCGCAAGAGTTTTGTTGTATATAAACGACATTATCTTGCTTTTTTTATTACTTTACGTTATCATTAAATAGAAAACAAATGAGGTGAGAAAATGACACAAGAAGAACGTAATGAATTAGCAGAATTACTTTTTCCTAATATAACAAAAACAAGAGAAGAATACGAAAATATGTATCCAGAAAGGAATTTACCAGAAGGTACTATGGTAACGAGATATGGACCGTCACCAACTGGTAGTGTTCATCTTGGAAATTTATTTTCTGCTTTTTGTGATATGGTTTACGCTAAGCAAAGTAAAGGCGTTTTCTTCTTAAGAATAGAAGATACGGATCAAAAAAGAGCAGTAGAAGGTGGAATAGAAAACATTACAGGTGTTTTAAAAGGTTTTGATATTACACCAACAGAAGGATATTCATTCGGAGGAGAATACGGGCCATACAAACAAAGTGAAAGAACAGAAATCTATCAAACTTATGTAAAAGATTTAATTAAACAAGGCTTAGCTTATCCATGCTTTATGACAGAAGAAGAACAAAATAATATTAAAGAAGAACAAGCTATAAATAAGACTAAAATTGGAATCTATGGTATGTATGCAGTAGATAGAGATTTATCATTAGAAGAAGTAAAAGAAAAATTAGCCAACAACGAAGAATATGTAATTAGATTAAAATCTCCGGGTGATCCAAATAAACAAATAGAAGTAGTAGACTGTATCAAAGGAAAGATGAAATTCCCAGAACATGATATGGATACAGTTTTATTAAAGAAGGATGGTACACCTACTTATCACTTTGCTCATGTAATTGATGATCATCTAATGCACACAACACATGTCATTCGTGGAGATGAATGGGTATCTAGTCTTCCTTTACATATTCAATTATTTGAAATATTAGGATTTAAATCTCCGAAGTATGCTCATATTGCACCAATCACAATCAAAGATAGTGAAACTGGAACAATAAGAAAGTTATCAAAAAGAAAAGATCCATGGGCAGGAGCTAAATTTTATGAAGAAAGTGGTATTCCAATTGACGCTCTTCATCTTTATCTAGCAACAATTGCCAATACTAACTTTGAAGAATGGTATTTGAATAACCAAGATAAAACAATTGATGACTTTGAATTTTCTTTTGACAAACAAGCAATTGGAGGAACATCATTTGATGAAGCAAAGTTAAATAATTTATGTAAAACATATTTTTCTCGTAAGAGTGGAGAAGAAGTATATAATGAAACTCTTGCATATACAGAAAAATTTGATCCAGATTACAATAAATTATTACAAGAAAACAAAGAAGATATGATTCAGTTCTTAAGTATCGAAAAAGATGGACCACGTCCAAGAAAAGATATTGCAAAATATTCTGATGTGAAAGAAGAGTTCTCTTATGCCATTGATTCTATGTTTGAAAAAGAAAACTACAGTAAATATGATGGAGATAAAACATACGATACAGAATTAATGAGAGAATATGTAAAAACAATTAACTTAGATGTAACAAACGAAGAATGGTTTAACGCAACAAAAGAATTCGCAAGTTCACATGGATATGCAGCAAGTCCAAAAGATTATAAGAAAAATCCTGAAAATTATAAAGGACACGTTGGAGATATCTGTGAAGCTTTACGTGTGATGATTACAGGAAGAACAAAATCTCCAGATTTATTCTCTATCATGAAAATATTAGGAAAGACAAGAATTAATCACAGAATAGATTTATACGAAAATCATAAAAACAACTAGAAGTATAGAAATATACTTCTTTTTTTAGAAAGGAATTTATATGAAATACGATTATGTCATAGTAGGTGCAGGACTATTTGGGGCAACATTTGCCAATCTTGCTAAAAAAGATGGAAAGAAAGTACTAGTAATAGAAAGAAGAAACCATATTGCAGGAAATATTTATACAGAAGAAATTGAAGGTATTAATGTTCATAAATATGGAGCACATATCTTTCATACTGACGATAAAGAAGTATGGAACTATGTTAATAGCTTTGCAGAATTTAATAGATATACAAACTCACCCGTTGCTAGATATCAAGATGAAATATATAATATGCCATTTAATATGAATACATTTGCCAAAATATGGGATGATGTTATTACTCCAGAAGATGCTAAAAAACATATTGAAGAAGAGAAAAAAGAAATCACCCATGAACCACAAAATCTAGAAGAACAAGCCATCTCTTTAGTAGGTAGAACCATCTATGAAAAACTAGTAAAAGGATATACCGAAAAGCAATGGAATAGAGAATGCATAGATTTACCAGCTTTTATTATCAAAAGATTACCAGTAAGATTTATCTATGATAATAATTACTTTAATGATAAATATCAAGGAATTCCAATAGGAGGATATACCAAACTAGTAGAAAAGATGTTAGAAGGCATTGAAGTTAAACTAGAAGAAGACTTTTTATCAAAAAAAGACTATTATAAATCTATTGCAAACAAAATAGTATATACAGGAATGTTAGATGAATACTTCGATTGCAAATTAGGAAGACTAGAATATCGGTCTCTTAGATTTGATACCAAAGTATTAGATACTGACAACTTCCAGGGGAATGCAGTGGTAAACTACACAGGAAGAGAAGTTGCTTATACAAGAGTTATAGAACATAAACACTTTGAATCAACACCAAGTGAAAAGACAGTAGTAACTTACGAATATCCAGATGATTGGAATCCAGAAAAAGAAGCTTACTATGTCATTAATGATGAAAAAAATAATAAACTAAAAGAAGAATATCAAAAGTTAACTGAACAAGAACAAAATGTCATTTTTGGAGGAAGATTAGCAGAATATAAATATTATGATATGGATGATGTAATAAGAAGCGCTATAAACATTTATAATGAAGAAAAGAAAAAATAGTAATTAGACATTCCAATTAGGAATGTCTTTTTGATATTTTTTAAAGGAAAACTTCTATTTTTTTCGAAAGATAAAGTAGGAGGTGATAATTATTCGTAAATTTTATACATGTCGTTATGACAGAGCATTTAAAGAGGTCTTTATGAATGAAAAAAATAAAGATTTACTTATTTATTTGTTAGAAGGAATTTTAAAAATAAAGATAAAGGAGGTAGAATATCTAAATTTAGAACAAAATGTGGATAATGTTTATGTCAAGAGAAAGCATTTTGATTTGTTTTTAAAAACTGATATTGGAAACATTCAAGTAGAAGTAAATGCATCTAATTTAAATTATGTGAAACCAAGGAATATGTCTTATTTGTGTGCTATTTATTCTCATCATGTATTAAAAGGACAAAACTATG
>USGP01000011.1 GCA_900554315.1 uncultured Mycoplasmatota bacterium | reverse complement strand
AACAATACGCAGAAGAACTTTCAAAAAGAACTAATATAAAAGCAATTTCTTTTAAAAAAATTAATCAACAAATAAATGATTATGATAATATTATTTATTTAGGTGCTTTGTATGCCGGTGGAGTATTAGGGATGTCAAAAACACTAAAAAAATTAAATAATATTTCAAACAAAAAAATTCTTATTGCAACAGTTGGTCTTTCGGACCCAACGGATGAAGTAAATAAAAATAATATAAGGAATAATATAAAAAATCAGATATCAAAAGAAGTTCTTGAAAAAGCAAAAATCTTCCATTTAAGAGGTGGAATAGATTATTCAAAATTAAACTTTGCCCATAAAACTATGATGAAATTGCTTTATAATGCAGTTAAGAATTTACCAAATGAAAAGCAAACAGCTGAAGATAGAGCAATGATAGAAACTTATAACAAAAAGGTTAATTTTATTGATTTTTCTAGTTTAGATAAGATAGCTAATGAAATACAAAAATAAAGACAAATTACAACTTATAAAGTAGATTTATTCTACTTTTTCTTTTGGATTAAAAGTATGATATAATGGAATAGATTTAAAACGAGGAAGTGATAATTATGGCAAATGAAGAAAAAGGATTTCAAAAGAATAATATTCATTGGTATCCTGGTCATATGGCTAAGACGAAGAGAGAAATTAAAGAGAAGTTAGATTTGATTGATATTGTTTATGAAGTGATTGATGCTAGAATGCCTAGGTCTTCTAAAATTGTTGATATTGATGATTTGATTAAAAATAAACCAAGAATATTAATTATGACAAAGTATGATTTGTGTGATAAAAGTGAAACAGATAAGTTTATTTCTTATTATGAGAACCTTGGTTATCAAGTTATTCCTGTCGATTTAATGAAAGGGACTAATGTTAATAAGATTGTAGATGTTAGTGAAAAGATATTAGAAGATGAAAATAAAAAGCGTAGAGAAAAGGGATTAAAGCCTCGTAATATTCGTGCTTTAATTTTAGGTATTCCAAACGTTGGTAAAAGTACTTTAATTAATCGTTTGGTTGGTAAGAAAAGTGCTGGTGTTGGTAATAAACCCGGTTTTACAAAAAGCTTGAGTTGGATTCGTATTCATAAAAATATTGATTTGTTAGATACGCCCGGTATTTTATGGCCAAAGTTGGAAGATCAGGAGGCTGCTCATATTTTAGCAAGTTTTTCTGCTATTAAAGAGGATATTTTAAATGATGATCAAATTGCTTCCTTTATTTTACATAAATTATATGAATTATATCCTAAATCATTGGAAAATAGATATGGTATTAGTGAGTTGGATGATGACTTGATTGAAGTTTACGATATGATTGCTAGTAGAAGAGGCGCTTTGAGTCGAGGTGGTGTAGCTGATTATGAGAGAGTTTCTCAAATCATTATTCAAGATTTTAAGAATGGTTATTTTGGCCCTGTTACTTTTGATCGATTAAAAGAAAAAGAATAAATTTTTATTCTTTTTTATATTTGTGGTAGAATTAAGATGGATTTGAGGTTGTATTATGACAAAAGAAGAAATATTTCAAAAATTAGATAGTTTAGATTTAGATAAAAGCAAATATATCATTATTAGTGGAGCAAGTTTAGTGTGTCAGGATATATTAGAAGAGACGGGAGATATTAATCTTTCTTGTGATAATGAATATTATTCTTCTATTTCCTGGGATGTAAAAAAAGGCTATTTTGGTACGGATATTAAATATTATGATTCTTTTGAAGTTGGTACTAATTTTTTTGATGAGCAAAGAATTGTTGAGATTCGTGGATATCGATTTGCCAACATTGTTTCTACTTATGAATTAAAAAAATTAGAGAATAAGCCTAAAGATAAAAAGTTGATTCAAAAGTTAGAACTTTTGATTTGTACAGAAGATAATTATTACTTTGAAAGAAAGTTAAGAGAAAAGGGTATTACTTTAATTGCTGGTGTTGATGAAGTTGGGCGTGGTCCATTGGTTGGTCCAGTTGTTGCAGCTTGTGTTGTTTTACCTGAGGAGTTTTCTTTAGAAGGACTTACTGATTCTAAAAAGTTAAGTGAAAAGAAAAGAGAATATTTTTATGATGAAATTATGAAGCAAGCACTTGGTGTTGGAGTGGGTATTATATCTGAGAAAAAAATAGATGAAGTTAATATTTATGAGGCAACTAAACTAGCCATGAAAGAAGCAATTAAAAATTGTGGTGTTGTTCCTGAACATATTTTGATTGATGCGATGCCTTTATCTTTAGATATTCCAACTACTTCCATTATTAAGGGTGATTTTAAGAGCATTACCATTAGCGCTGCTAGTGTAATTGCAAAAGTAACTAGAGATCGTATGTTGGATGAACTCGATAAAAAATATCCAATGTATGATTTTAAAGACAATAAAGGGTATCCAACCAAAAAACACTTGGAAGCAATCGAAAAATATGGTATTATACCTGAACACCGTAAAAGTTATGGACCTGTTCGCGATTTTTTAGAAAAACAGTTAACTTTATTTTAAATTAATATCATTTTTTAGAATAATATAATAGAGGTGATAATATGGGAATTTTTTCTGATGTTGTTGGTGATGTTAAAGCTAGTTATTATAGTGATCATGCATTTTCTTTAGGGGCTTCTCCTAACTTCTTTCGTTATAGACATCCTGATGATTGTATTCAGATGGATGATATGATTGCTAGTTCTACTTCTAAAGGGTCCTTAGATAGAAAAGTTAATGATGTTCTTCGTAGTAGAGAGTATTCTGATTTTTATGATTATAGTTTAGTTATGGGAAAATTTACTGGGGTTTATAATATATACGGTTATCAACCCTTATCTAGTGAAATTAAAAGAAGTATTGCAGGTATGACAATAGACCCAAAGAAAACACGTGCATTTTTAGATAGACAATTTGATAGTTTGGCTAAATATTTTCAAACTTTTCATCATATTCATGCCGATCGAGTACAACAAGATATTGCTAAAATGTATGAAGTTGGAATTGATGATAGTATTTATCGTAGTCCTGTTTGTCGTGATGTTGGTAAGATATTAATTGTAACAAGTTTGAGTTTTAGAAGTTTGGATTCTAAATATATTAATGATTATTTATCTCCTTTTATTGAAAATGGTGATATTGTTCGTCGATTTGACGAAGTTTGTCATATAAAACCTGATGTAAAGGTTAATAGAAGATAATTAATCGTTGACAAAAGCATAATTTGTTAGTATAAGTATATAGAGTTGAGGAGGCGTTTCATGTCAAAGAATTTAGTTATTGTCGAAAGTCCTAGTAAAAGTAAAACTATTGAAAAATATTTAGGTAAAGACTATAAAGTAGTTTCTTCTAAAGGACATATTAGAGATTTAGCAACGACTGGACCTTATGGATTAGGAGTTGATATTGAAAATGGTTTTAAACCTAATTATGTTCCTATTAAAGGTAAAGGTTCCGTTATTAAAGAATTGAAGAAAGATGTTAAAGATAGTGATATGGTTTATCTTGCAAGCGACCCTGACCGTGAGGGAGAAGCAATTGCTTGGCATTTAAAGGATGCTTTAGGTATTAAGGATGATCATTATAAACGTATTTTGTTTCATGAAATTACACATGATAAAGTGTTGGATGCTATTAAAAATCCTACAGTGATTGATGATAACTTAGTAAAAAGTCAGGAAACTCGTAGAATTTTGGATAGAATTATAGGATTTCGTCTTTCTAAATTATTACAAAGTAAGATTGGGGCTAAAAGTGCTGGTCGTGTACAGAGTGTAGCATTAAAACTTATTGTTGATCGTGAACGAGAAATTGAAGCTTTTAACCCAGAAGAGTATTGGACAATTACAGCTATTTTTCCTGATTATGAAGCAGTACTTTTTAAATATAAAACTCGCGATATTGAGTTAAAAAGTAAAGAAGAAGCAGATAAAGTATTAGATGCTTTAGGTGATATTTATACTGTTGAATCTGTAGAAACAAAAGAGAAGTCTCGTAAGAGTAAGTTTCCATTTATTACTTCAACTTTACAACAAGAAGCTTCTACTAAATTAGGATTTCCAGCTAGAAAAACTATGAGTATCGCTCAAAAATTGTATGAAGGTATTGATTTAGGTAATGAAACTGTTGGTCTTATTACTTATATGAGAACAGATTCTACGCGTTTATCTGATGATTTTATTGTACCTGCTAGAAAGTATATTGAAGAACAGTATGGTAAAAATTATGTAGGATATGTTAAACAGAGTAAAAAGAAAGAAAATGTTCAAGATGCACATGAAGCTATTCGTCCAACTAGTGTTATGCGTACTCCTGAGGTTGTAAAACCTTACTTAAAACCAGATGAATTTAAGTTATACTCTTTAATTTATAAGAGAACATTGGCTTCTTTAATGGCTGATGCTAAGGTTAATCAGACAACAATTATTTTTGATAATCATGATTATAAATTTAAGACAACAGGCCAAGTATTGTTATTTGAAGGATATTTGAAAGTGTATCGTGATTATGAATCTAGTGAAGATAAGATTTTACCTGAGATTCATGATAAACAGGAATGTGTTGCGACAGATGTTCAGAGTGAACAACATTTTACGAAACCACCTGCAAGATATACGGAAGCAAAACTTATTAAAGAATTAGAAGAATTAGGTATTGGTCGTCCTTCTACATATGCTAAAATTATTGATACTATTAAAGAACGTAATTATGTTGAGATGGAAGATAAGAAATTTAAACCTACGGAAATGGGTATTGAAACAACTGATAAATTACAAGAATTCTTTAGTGATTTAATTAATGTAGAGTATACTCGCGATATGGAAGAAGATTTGGATAAAGTTGCAGAAGGAAAAGAAGTTTGGAATGAGTTATTGGATAAATTTTATAGATTGTTTGAACCTAGAGTTAAGAATGCTTTTGCTGATATGGAGAAGAAAGCTCCAGAACAGACAGGGGAGATTTGTCCAGAATGTGGGAGTCCTTTGGTTATTCGTAAAGGTAAATATGGTGAATTTGTAGCTTGTTCTAATTATCCAACTTGTAAATATATCAAAAAAGAAAAACAAGAAGAAGTTGTTGTTATGGATTGTCCATTATGTGATGGTAAGATTGTAGAGAAAAAGACACGTAAGGGTAAGATTTTTTATGGCTGTCAAAATTATCCAAAGTGTAAGTTTGCTTCCTGGGATAAACCAGTTCCAGGTACTTGTCCAGAATGTGGTAGCTATTTAGTTGAAAAAAATGGTAAAATTAAGTGCAGTAGTTGTTCTTATGAAGAAAGTCAATCTTAGTTAGGATTGATTTTTTCTTTGTTTTGTGGTATAATGTAGCCAAATTAGAGGGGGTACTTTGTATGTCTGGTAATGCAATTCGTTATTTTTTAGTAGCTCAGGATTATGATGGAGAAAACTTTGATATTGTATCACTAAGTCCTAGTGATTATGTACAAGGTGGAGATAATCAATTGGAACGCTATCATAAATTGGAAGAGATTGATTTATTTACTACAAGATTTACTAATGAGCAACAATTAGTTCATTATTTATATCAAAATGGAAGAATTTCTAATGACCAGGTACGTTTGTTTATTGCTTTTCAACCTAAAAAAGAAAGTAGAATAAAGAGATATGAGGTCTTATATAATAGAGATAATCGAAGTGATATTAATGATTTATGTAACATGGCATTTCACGATTTAGGATATCCGCGTCAGAATTCTTTGGCTTCTGAAGCTATTATGGCTAGATTTTGTGAAACTATGCGTTATAATGATTCTTTTTATGATGTGATTGCTTGTGGTTTAACGGATATTTATGGAGATTTTTTAGACTTTTTAAAGTCAAAACACTATTATCAAGGATTAGAGGATATTAAAAGATTTAAAGGAGGTTGGGCACTTCGTTCTTATTCTTTGATGAGAAATATTGTAGCAGCATATGATCAATATCAATTATTGCAATCTATGGGTGGAAATATATTAGAAGTTGCTAGCTTGCTTGAGAAATCAAAAGATAGAAATTTATTAAAAATAAGTGATAAATTGGCTGTTCAGTTAGATCCTGATTATGATCCTAATCAATTATCTTTATTTGACTTTTTACCTGAAGCGTGGGAAGAATCTTCACCAGAAAAAATAGTGGTTGAGGAGTCAAAAAAATCTCCATCTAAACTATCTACTAAGAAATCATCTACTAAGAAACCTAAGTTTAGAGTTTCTGATATCCCAACACATTCAGAAGTTCCAATGGCTAAGAAAAGGGCATATGTTATGGATACGTTACGTAATCTTTTACCATTTTGCTTTAATATGACAGGAACTTCTTCTGCACAATTTAGATTAGATACTTTCTCTTGTCCTATTGATGAGTTGGATCAGATGCGATTAGAGCGTTATTTAGATAGTTATTCTCGTTTGCATTTTTATTTGTATAATCGTTATTCTAGTCTTTTAGAGCAGGAAAAAAGTAGACCGGATGCTTATTCTTCTGACATTAGTGAACTATCTCACGATGCTTCTATGGAACATAAAACAATTAATCATTATTTATTTGGACATGATGAGGCCTTGAATCGTGCTTATGCTTGGTGTACAATTTATAATAGATATGCTGAAGTAGATAAAAATTATGAAGAAGATGAAGCAGGCAAAGGTGGCGCTTATGTTAAAAAAAATGACAGACGAGGAAAAGATAATCGATAGTTATTTAGATTATTTAACTTACCAAAAAAATTATTCTCATTATACAATTGAAAATTATCATCAAGACATTTTAGAGTTTTTTGATTATTTACATAGGGAATGTATTGATTATAAAAGCGTAGTTTATAGTGATTTACGCTTTTTTCTAATGTATTTAAAAGATGATAAGAAAGATAAAAATTCTTCTATTGATCGTAAGCTTAGCTCTTTAAGAGGTTTTTATCAGTTTTTAGCTAATGAGGGAATCGTTTCTAATAATGTGTTTACATTACTTAGTGGACCAAAGAAAGAGAAAAAATTACCTCGTTATTTTGATTATCAAGAGTTAGAAGCTTTATTTGAAGCTTGTGATTTATCTAAAGCAACAGGTCAAAGAGATCGATTAATATTAGAAATGTTATATGCCACGGGGGTTAGAGTTGGCGAATTGGTATCGATTAAAATTTCTGATATTCATCAAAGTGAGCGAATGATTCTTATTTTAGGAAAAGGGAATAAAGAGAGGATGGTTCCTTATGGAGATTATTGTGAAGAAGTTTTACAATTATATTTGAGAGATGGTTATCTTACTTTAAATAAGAAAAATAGTTCATATTTATTTTTAAACCAACAAGGTGGTAAATTGACTGAACGTGGTGTTCGTTATTTACTGGAACAAATTATTTCTCGTACTAGTATTCAAAAACATATTTCTCCTCATATGATTAGTTTTGCGACTCATTTGTTGAATCAGGGATGTGATTTGATGACGGTACAAAAACTTTTGGGCCATGAGAGTATTAAAGCAACACAGATTTATACTCATGTCACAACAGATCGTTTGCGAAATGTTTATCAACATAGCTTTCCGAGGGCTAAAATAGATTCTAATGATAAGAAGTAGGAGTGAATATATGGAAACTGTTAATCAGGAAGTATTACATATTTTTAATAATTTATTAGCTATTCATAATGATAACTTTTTAAATGGTGTCGTTGGTGAAGAAAGGATTCATTTGTTAGAAAATCATGTTAGGGACGTTTTTCAAGGTATTTGTACTGATGAAGAGCAACTTTTTCAGCCGAATTTGTCTCAATTTCCTATGAAGATTCAAAAAGCTATTCAATTGTATGCTGGCTCAGGTTTTACTAAAGTTAATGATTTTTTACGTCAGCATCAGGGCTATGTTAAAAATACTGGAGAAAAATTGAGAGATTTAAATTTAGCTACTTTTGAAACTGAGAATTATGAATTAGATGGTGTTATTGATTCTTTGGATTTTATTATTGATAAATATAGAAGTGATAGTGATTTTGTATTTTTTCGTGGATGTAGTTTAGAACAATTTCAAAATTTAGGTATTTCTTCTTTGGAAGAATTAGAGACCTCTGTAGGAAAATCTTTTGTTGAACATTCTTTTTTATCCACTTCTAGTTCTTTAGGAGGACAATTTACAGTTGCTTCTCCTGTTGTTTTAGCAATTCATGTTCCAGCTGGTAGTCATTTTCTTCCTATGGATTCATTATTAGCATTAAAGGGAGAAAAAGAGGTTTTATTAGAGAGAGAAACAATGCTTTCTATAGGTGGAGCTGAAAAGATTGGAGACCAGTACTTTGTGTATATGAGATCTTCTTCTTTAGAAAAACAGATTGTAAATCATATTCGTGATATTCATTTAACTGATCAGGATGAGTCTTTACAACTTTCTCCTGCTTATGATGATGATTATGAAAGCAGTCTTTCTGATATGTTAGATGAGGAAGAGAATTTTGTAGATTCTTCTTTTCGAAAGTGAGATATAGAAAGTGTTGGTTCTTTAATATAAAAAATATAAGATAATATTATGAGATATTGTCTTTTTTCTTTGTTTTTCTTTTCAAATATGTTATATTTGCGATATAATATTATTAGTTTGGTAGGTGATGTTATGGAATTGGAGTTTTCTTCTCAAGAAGAATTATATCAAAGAGTTCAGCCTGCATTGAAGGCTAAACTTGCTGAATTACATCGCTTGGGATATCCTTATATTCAGGTTGTTGATATATGGAATTATTTGATAGAAACACGTTGGAAAAAGTCAAAAAATTTAACTCTTTCTGATATTGTTAATGATATTTTACATGTTGATAATCGAAAGATAGATGAGTATTTAAAGGGTACCTTAACTAAAACAAGAAGAAGTCAAGATATAGTAGAGACAATTTAGAGAGGTGGATTAGGATGAATAAAAAGAGTGAAGGTAAGGGAAAAGTTATTCGTAATGCAATTATCTTAATTCTTTTGGTAGTTGCTTTATGTTTTGCTTGTATTCCTTTATTTCAAAATCTAAAATTTGGCTTGGATTTACAGGGTGGATTTGAAATTTTATATAAAGTAGAATCTATTGATGGTTCTAAGATGAATCATGAAAAAATTATGGCTACTTATAAAACATTGAGTAAACGTATCGATAGTCTAGGTGTAACGGAGCCTGAAATTACAATTGAGGGTAATGATAAGATTCGTGTTAAATTAGCTGGTGTTACTGATCCAGAAGAGGCGCGTAAACAATTATCAACTGTTGCAACATTATCTTTTAGAGATGCTGATGATAATTTACTTATGAGTAGTGATGTTTTAAAGGCAGGAGGAGCTAAAGTTGGTCAGGATAGTTCTGGTAAACCTGCAGTTGCTTTATCTGTTAAAGATAAGGAAGAATTTTATAAAGTTACGAATCAAGTAAAAGATTATGATCAGAATTTAATCGTTATATGGTTAGATTATAATCCTGATGAAGATAGTTATGCTACAGAAGGAAGTATGTGTGGAACTGAAGAATCTAATTGTTTAAGTGCTGCAACTGTTTCTCAGGGATTTGCTAGTGATGTTATCATTCAAGGTGATTTTACAGAAGAACAAGTAGAAAATTTGGTTGATTTAATTAATAGTGGTTCTTTACCAAGTAAGCTTACTGAAATTTCTTCCCAGACTGTAGGAGCATCTTTTGGAGATAACACTTTGGAAACTACTTTCTTAGCTGGTGTTATTGGTGTTAGTTTAGTTATTATCTTTTTGATTGCTGTATATCATTTTGCAGGATTTATTTCAGCAATTTCTATGTTGATATATACATTCTTAGTATTCTTAGTTTTCTGGGTAGTCGGTGGAGTTCTAACATTACCTGGTATTGCAGCATTAATTCTTGGAATTGGTACGGCTGTCGATTCTAGTATTATTACTTTTGCTAGAATTAAAGATGAACTTTATCGAGGTAAGAGTTTACCAATGGCATATAAAGAGGGAACTAAAGAAAGTTTTAGTGCTATCTTAGATGCTAATGTTATCGTGTTATTAGTTGCTGTTATTATGTTTATTTTTGGTGAATCTAGTATTAAAGGATTTGCTACTATGCAGATTATTACAGTAGCAATCATTATGGTAACTATGGTTGGTCTTAATAGATTATTGTTGAAGTTATTTATTAAAACAAATTACTTTAATGACAAAACTAAGTTATTTATTAATGTTAAAGCAGAAAACATTCCTGATGTTTCTAAGAATGAAGAAGTTAAAGTTGTACCATTAAAGAATTTTAATTTCTTTAAATATACAAAACAATTTATAGGTTTATCTGTTGTTATTATTGTATTAGGTGTAGTAATGTTCTTTGTTAGAGGTCTTAACTTAAGTGTTGATTATCAATCTGGTAGTGATATTTCTATTGTTACTGAAGAAAAGTTAACGAAGAAAGAATTATCTAAGGATTTAGAAAAATTAGATTTAGATAAGAGAGAGATTCAAATTGATGATGATGAAACTACTATTCTTGTTAATAATGTCTTAGAAGGAGACGAAGTTGACGAGGTTACTCATTATTTTGAGGATAAGTATGAAGCAAAGACTAATATTGGAGTTGTTTCTAATATTGTTCAACAAGAACTTGTTAAGAATGCATTCCTTTCTGTATTTTTATCATTATTAGGAATTATTTTATATATTTCTATTCGCTTTAAATTTAGTTATGCGGTTGGTGGAGTTGCTTCTTTATTACATGATGTATTATTTATCTTTGCATTATTTATTGTTTTCCATTTACAAATTTCAACGATGTTTATTGCTGCTATACTAGCAATCATTGGATATTCTATTAATGATACGATTGTTACTTTTGATCGTATTCGTGAGGAATTAGGAAATATTAGTGAGAAGAAACTTACGAAAGAAGTGGTATGGAAAGTTACAAACCGTGCTATTTGTGAGACTTTTGTTAGAACGGTACATACATTCTTAGCTACTTTGATTCCAATTGTTATTTTGATTTTCTTAGGATCAAAAGAAATTTTAACTTTCAACTTAGCAATGTTATTTGGATTTATTGCTGGTGCTTATTCATCTATTTATATTGCTGCTGTTATATTTGCAGCTATTGAAGCTAGAAATATTGGAAAGCCTAAAAAGAAGAAAGTTATTTATACAGACGAATATGAAGAAAAACAAATTAAAGGTATTAACTGTTAGTTCATAGGAGGTGGTACTGTGTCTCATGCAAAAGATGAACTCACTGTTAATGATGTTTTAGAGCATGCTAAAACTTATATCAGTGATGAAGAACAATTAAAGGTTATTGAAAATGCATATTTATTTGCAAAAGAGAAGCATGCTGGTCAGTATCGTAAAACGGGTGAAGATTATATCATTCACCCTTTAAATGTCGCTATGATTTTGACGACGATTTATGCAGATTATCAAACTATTTCTGCTGGATTTTTACATGATGTATTAGAAGATTGTGATTGTACTCCAGAAGAAATGGAAGAACATTTTGGACCAGAAATTACTAAGTTGGTTCAAGGGGTTACCAAGTTAAGTAAAATTCATTTTTCTACAGAAAATGAATATTTAATTGACTACTATAAGAAAATTATTGTAGGAATGAGTGAAGATGTTCGCGTTATTATTATTAAACTTGCTGACCGTCTTCATAATATGAGAACTTTATGGGCAACTCCTCCAGATAGACAGAAAGTAAAGGCGAAGGAAGCTTTGGAAATTTTAGCTCCTATTGCTCACCATTTAGGTATTCATAAGATAAAAAGTGAGTTGGAAGATTTAGCGTTACGTTATTTAAAACCAGATGTTTTCTATGATATTGCAGAGAAGTTAAATAAGACAAAACTAGAGCGTGATCGTACGGTTGTAGAGATGCAAAAAGAAGTATCTGATTTACTTACAGAGCATCATATTAATCATGAGATTAAAGGCCGTGCTAAATGTATTTACAGTATTTATAATAAATTAAATAAAGGTAAGAAGTTTAGTGATATCTATGATTTGCTTGCTCTTCGTATTTTGGTTCATACAGAACAGGAATGTTACTTGGCTCTTGGTATTATTCATTCTAAATTTAGACCATTACCAAAACGTTTTAAAGATTATATTGCTATGCCTAAACCTAATATGTATCAATCCCTACATACAACAGTTTTTGGAATTGATGGATATTTATTTGAAATACAGATTCGTACTTATGATATGGATGAAGTTGCTGAAAATGGTATTGCGTCCCACTGGGCGTATAAGGAAAATAAAGGCTCTAATAAAGCTGCTAATCTTCAGTCAACAACCGAACAGAAACTACAATTCTTTAAATCTATTATTGATTTAAGTAAAGATAAGATGAGTAGTGAGGAATTTGTTAATAGTGTTAAAGATGAAGTATTAAATAATAATATTTATTGTTTTACTCCTAAAGGTGATGTTATTGAATTACCAAGAGGCGCAACACCAATTGATTTTGCTTATAAGATTCATACCAAAGTAGGTGAGACAACTACTGGTGCTATTGTTAATAATGCTATTGTTCCATTAAATTATGAATTGAAAGATAATGACATTGTTCGTATTATTACCAATAAAAATGCAACTCCTTCTATGGAGTGGATTAATATTGTTAAAGCTACTACGACGAGAAATAAAATTAAAAATTTTTTTAGTAAAAATGAAAAAGAAGTTTATATTGAACGTGGTAAATATACATTAGAAAAGGAACTTCGTAAGAAGAAAATTGCTATTTCGGATTTTTCTAGTGATGAAAATATGAAAGCTTTAAATGAAGAGTTTAAATTAGATAGTATGGAAGATGTTTATTTATCTATTGGAAATGGTAAAACTTCTGCTTTGGCTTTAATTAATTTCTTATATAAAGATCAACAGGATGCTCCAGCTCCTAAAAATGTTAAAGTTACATCTAAGAATATGGATGCGGATATTATTGTTAGTGGTATTGATAAAGTTAAAGTTAATCTTGCTAATTGTTGCTGTCCTGTATATGGTGATGATATTGTTGGATATATTACAAAAGGTAATGGTATTACTGTGCATAGAACCACCTGTCATAACTTGGAAATGTTAGAGACTAGAACTATTGAAGTGCAATGGAATAGTAATGTAAATAAGCGTTATTTAACGAATATTTTGATTTATAGTAATACTCATGAAAATCATATGCTAGATTTGATGCAATCTATGTCTTCTATGAATGTTAGTGTTGATGGTATTAATATGATGAGTAAAGTTGGAACTATTTTATATAGTGCAAGTATTTATGTTACTGGATTAGATCAATTAAATAAATTATTTGCAGTGTTAGAAAAGCAAAATTATATTGATCATTGTGAAAGGATGATGAGATGAGAGTCTTAGTTCAAAGAAGTGGTGAAGCTTCTGTTCAAGTGAATGATCAAATAGTTGGCAGTATTGACCAAGGACTTGTTGTCTTTGTAGGGTTTACTGATGGAGATACTATTGATAAGATTGAATACTTGGCTAGAAAAATAGTTAATCTTCGTATTTTTCCTGATGAAAATGGAGTTATGAATAAGAACTTACTTGATTATGGTGGCAAAATACTTTCTGTTTCTCAATTTACTTTATATGCTAATTGTCAAAAAGGAAATAGACCTAGTTATATGGATGCTATGAATAATCATGAGGCTATTCATTTTTATGAATTATTTAACGAAGAATTGCGTAAATATGTAGAAGTAGAGACTGGTGAATTTGGAGCAGATATGAATGTTTGCTTGACTAATATTGGTCCTACAACTATATGGTTAGAAAGGTAGATTCTTTGTTTCAGAAAAAATTAAATTATCCATTACTCAATTTTACTATATTTATGTTTTTACTATTTATTAGTATTATTAATATAAAAGCCATTATGGCTTTTTTTGTACAAATTATGTCGATTTTTTTACCTTTTTTTATAGGATTTATTGTGGCTTATGCAATAAATCCTTTTGTTGTTTATTTGAGAAAATATTTTTCTAAGAGGGTTTCTGTTCTTTTTGTTATTGGGATTATTATTTTTATTTTCACCTTTTTGGTACTACGTATTTTGCCAATGTTTTATCATCAGTTTGCTGATTTTATTTTAGCTATTTTAAAATATTTGAGTCATCTAGAAGATAAATTTCTGTTTTCTTCTGCTGTTAAGATTGTTGTTGTTCAGTTTTTAAATCATTTACTAGAGCGACTTGGAACGTTTACTTCACAATTTACTTTAGATTTTTTAGGAAATGTATTTTCTTTTTTAGGAAACATTCTTGTTGGAGTTGTTAGTTTCTTTTATTTTTTATATTATATGGATCAAATTAGAATTTTTATGAAGCGTTGGCTTTGTCATAGTCATTTTGTTATTTATACTTATCTTTTAGAATTGGATTCTACTATGGGCTTATATCTTCAGAGTGTAGGTAAGATGATGTTTGTGCAATTTATAGAATATTCTTTTTTATTTTTTATTATTGGTCATCCAGATTGGTTGGTATTAGGACTTTTTATTGGGCTTTTTACTGCTGTTCCTTATATAGGTGGATTTCTTAGTAATTTACTTGCGATGATTACTTCTTTTACAATTTCTAAAGAACTGTTTTTGGCTAGTTTGGTTATTTGTTTTGTTTTTCCTATTATAGATGAATATTTTATTTCTCCTAGAATCTATGGGAATATTAATCATATTCATCCTATACTTATTATGTTTTTGTTAAGTATTGGTGGGAGTTTAGGTGGGGTACTGGGTGTTGTTTTAGCAATTCCTATCTTTTTATTTTTTAGAACTACGTATTTGTTTTTTCAAAATAAAGTTAGAAATGGTTTAGAAACTTTTAAAGATGTATTATAATAAAAATAGTTTGGGGGAATTTTCGTGCTAGATATTAATCATGACTATAGTGATTTGATTTCTCAATTCGATGAAGCTTGTCAATTATTAAAAAAGAAGGATATTTCTTTTGAAGATAAGGTTTGTGCGTCTAATACGTTTTTTAGTTTGCTTTCTTCCTATGAAAAAATTATGCATTATGAATTTGGTGCCGAAGAAATAGAAGAAATGATATCCCCAGATATTATTGATTATTTTGATCAAAACGATTTAGAAAGATATTATCAATTTTTAAAAGATAAAAGATGGCACACTGATGTTTTCTATCATGCTTATGATGAACTTCGTTCTGAGATGGAAGAGGTTGATTTCTCATTGCTTGCTTTTATGGATGATAGTTTTGATTGTCACAAAGATAAAACATTACTATCTCAATATTTTTCTTCTTATTCTGATTTGGATGGTGTTTATCATAATCTTCTTTTATCAGGGCATATTTATCCTTTGAATGATTTTTCTCATGAAGTGGGAGGCCTTACTTGTTTTAATTTATTACGAAAATGTTGCAATGTATTCGTGAATGAGGTTAATACTTCTTTTACTGATTTATCTGGTGTTCCTCATGAACTTGGACACGGTGTTGATTTTCAAGATGGTATTTGTAACTGTTCTTCTTTAGGACAGTCACGTTTTTTATCTTTTGATTTTTTTCGAGAGGTTTTGTCAAATTATTATGAGCAACAATTTTTATTTTATTTTTTAGAAAATGGTCCATATCATGATAAGGCATATTTGTCCTTGATTCAATATTACGATAAGTATTTGAAGTTATTGCAGGAGAGCTTTTATTTATCTAGTTTACCTCACGAATCTTTAGAAGAAAAAATTAGAGATACTTTACCATTATTTATGATTGAAAAAGAGTTAGTTTATGATGGTATGTTGGATCAGTCAGAGATGACTATGGATGATCGATTGGTAGATTTTGATGTATCTGTTATGTATTCTTATGGCTTTTTACTTTCTACTTATTTATTAGAGCATCCTGAATTATTTGAGGACTTTATGAAAATAAAAAACCAACCTTTCTCAATTGAACATTTACAAGATATAGGAGTAACTACTGATTCTTTGGTAAAGAGTTTACGTAGAAGAAGTAATCGGGTTTTTTCTTTGAATAATCATTAAATTTGCATTGCTTTTTTAAAAATCTTACTATATAATAGTTATAACTTCTTTGGAAAGAGTATATTTTATGAATTATTTAGAGAGAGTATGGTTGGTGAAAATACTTTAAGAATTAAAATAGAAGACATCCAAATAGATAAGAAGCGGTTAACCTCGTTATTGGTTATAAGAGTAGAAATTAAGGTGGCACCACGGGAATCCCGTCCTTTGTAGGTTGTCACCTTTTTATTTTAGGAGGGATTAATATGATACAAAAACCAAAGGGATGCAATGATATTTATGGAAGAGAGGCAAAAATTTGGAAGTATGTAGAAAGTGTAATTGATGCAACTATGGAAAAGTATAATTACAATTATATTCGTACACCAATTTTTGAATCTACTGAGTTATTCCATAGAGGAATTGGTGAGAGTACAGATATTGTTACAAAAGAGACTTATGATTTTGTTGATCGTGGTGGAAGGAATATGACACTTCGACCTGAAGGAACAGCTGGTGTTTGTCGTAGCTATGTAGAAAATAAAATGTATGGAGATCCTAATCAACCTGTTAAAGTTTATTATAATGGTACTATGTATCGTTATGAGAGACCACAGTCAGGTCGTGACCGTGAACTTACTCAATTTGGTATGGAAGTTTTAGGTAGTGATGATCCAATGACAGATGCTGAGGTTATTTCTCTTGCTGTTAATATTTATAAAATGTTGGGATTAAAAGAAATTAAAGTTAATATTAATTCATTAGGTGATAAGGAGTCTCGTGATATTTATCGTAAGGCTTTGATTGATTATTTTAAACCACATATTGGAGAGCTTTGTGAAGATTGTCAAGAAAGACTTGAAAAGAATCCACTTCGTATTTTAGATTGTAAAGTAGATGCTGATAATGAACTTTTAAAGAATGCGCCTAAAACAATTGATTATTTAAATGAGGAAAGTCGTGAACGTTTTGAAAAAGTAAAAGATTACTTAGATATTTTACAAATTAAGTATGAAGTAAATCCTAATATTGTTCGTGGACTTGATTATTATAATCATACTGTTTTTGAAATCGAAGCTAAAGTAAAAGGTTTTGGTTCTAATAATGTACTTGGCGGTGGTGGTCGTTATAACCATTTATGTAGTGAAATTGGTGGACCTGAAACACCTTGTATTGGATTTGCTTCTGGAATTGGAAGACTCGTTATGGCTTTAGAGTTAGAAGAAGTTAAATTACCAATTGTAGAAGATGTTGATTTGTTCTTAATGTATGTAAATGATGAAGAAAAGAAGTATGCTTTATATTTGGCTCAAGAATTACGTATGGCAGGATTTATTGTGGAAACTGAATATACTGGTCGTAGTTTGAAAGGTCAATTTAAACAAGCTGATCGTTTACAGGCTAAATACTTGGCTATTTTAAATAGTGAGGATTTGGATAATAATGAAGTAAAGATTAGAGATAATAAGACAAAAGAAGAAGAAATTATTAGTTTAGATGCTTTGATTTATTATTTGGATGAGAAATTAAATACAGGTTTTTCTGAAGTGACTGAAGAAGAAATGTATTCTTGGGAAGAGCATGAAGAAGATTGTGATTGTGATGGGGACTGTGGTGAAGATTGTCATTGTGGTCATCACCATCATCATGAATAGGAGTGAAGTGTGTGAAAAGTATTAAAAATAATAGTTTGCGTCTTAATGATGTTTCACGTGAAGTTACTTTATATGGATGGGTAGCTAAGAAGCGTGATTTAGGTGGCGTTTGTTTTATTGATTTAAGAGATAGAAGTGGTATTGTTCAATTGGTTGCTCGTGAAGGAGAAGTTTATGATATTGCGAGTGGATTAAAGAGTGAATCTGTTTTAAAAGTTAATGGGGTAGTTATGGAGAGAGAAAGTAAAAACCCTAATATGGAGACAGGAGATATTGAAGTTGAACTTTCTTCTATTGAAGTACTAAATTCTAGTAAAGATTTACCATTTGAGATTACCGATGATACTACAGCTTTGGAAGATACACGATTAAAATATCGTTATTTAGATATTCGTCGTAATCCTATTAAGAAGAATTTAATTACTCGTCATAAAATTATGATGGCTGCACGTAATTTCTTAGATAAAGAAGATTTTGTTGAGGTTGAAACACCGGTTTTATGTAAATCCACTCCAGAGGGAGCTAGAGATTACTTGGTTCCTAGTCGTGTTAGTAAAGGAAAGTTTTATGCTCTTCCTCAATCTCCACAGTTGTTCAAACAACTTTTAATGGTTGGAGGAATGGAGAGATATTTTCAGATAGCAAAATGTTTTCGTGATGAAGATTTAAGAAGTGATCGTCAACCAGAATTTACTCAAATCGATATGGAAATGAGTTTTGTTGATGAAGATGATGTTATGGGATTGACAGAGAGATTACTTGCAACTATTTTTAAAGAAGTAAAGGGAATCGATATTACTTTGCCTCTTCGTCGTATGAAATATGATGATGCTATGAAGTATTATGGTTCTGATAAACCAGATTTGCGTTTTGATATGAAGATTCATGATGTTAGTTCTATTTTTTCTAAAACACAATTTAAAGTTTTTGAAAATGCATTGACTAATGACGGGGATGTTGTTTGTATTAAGGTAGAAGGAAAGAGTGGAGAGTTCTCTAGAAAGAAGATTGATGCTTTAACAGAATATATTAAAACTTATAAGGTTGGAGGACTTCCTTATGTAAAATATGAAAATGGGGAATTTACTTCTGGAATTAGTAAGTTTTTATCTGAAGAAGAACAAAGTTTGTTACTAAAAGAATTGGATTTACATGATCAAGATATTTTATTCTTTGCTGCTGATCGTAAAAATATTGTGTATACAGCTATGGGAGCTTTACGTTTGAAGTTAGGAAAAGATTTAGAATTAATTGACGAGAACAAGTATGAATTATTATGGGTAACAGAGTTTCCATCTTTTGAATGGAGTGAAGAAGAAGGCCGTTATTTAGCTTGTCATCATCCATTTACTGCTCCTCTTGAGTCTGATGTGGATAAATTACTTACGGATAAAGCTCATTGTTATTCTAGAGCTTATGATATTGTTATTAATGGATATGAAGCAGGTGGTGGATCTATTCGTATTCATGATGAAGATGTTCAAGAAAAGATGTTTCAAGCTTTGGAATTATCTGAGGAAGATATTCATGAAAAATTTGGTTTCTTTGTAGAGGCTTTAAAATATGGTACTCCACCTCATGGAGGATTGGCTTTAGGACTTGATCGTTTGACTATGTTACTTAGTGGAACAGATAATATTCGTGATGTCATTGCTTTTCCTAAGACAACTAGTGCTAGTGATTTAATGAGCGAATGTCCTAATGTTGTATCTTCTAAGCAATTAGAAGAGTTAGCTATTTCTGTTAATGAAGAAGAATTATCTTAGTATAATTCTTTTTTCTTTCATTCTTGTTTTTGGGATGTAGTTTTGGTATACTGGTTTATGAAGGATATGAGAATATGAAAGAGCCAAAAGAAAAGAAAATTAAAAAAGCAGTTAATGCTAAAGTCAGAAGTTTGCAGGCAGAAAGAGAAAAAAGAAAAAAAGAAAAATTAGCGGCAAAAAAACTTAAGATTTCTGATATTAAACATGGTGAGGGCGCTCAGGTTAATCATATGTTGCACCGTGTTAAAGCCAAGGAAAAAGAGTTAACTTTTATCTGTGTCACTCTTGTCTTAGTAATCATTTTAATTTCTTTATATTTTGTTTTTTCTTCTGTTCAAGAGCCTAAGAACTTTAATACAATTGAAGTTGGTAAGTTTTCTATTACTTATGAGGATAGGGGAAGTACCTTAGGAAATATTATTGATTTGACGAATACGTCTCCTATGTCTGATTTAGATGGTATGAGAACAGAGCCTTATATTGTAGAGATTAAAAACACGTCTGATGAAGAGCAGGCTTTACAAATTAAATTAGTAAAGGATGTTGCGATGATACAACAAGATGACTGTAGTGAGATACAAATCCCTAATCAATATATTCATTATCAAATTAATGATGGTATGGTTGAAACGTTAGATTTGGCTAAAAAATCTCCAATTATTTATTCTTCTACAATTTCTGCCCATGAAAAAGAAACTTTACATGTTCGTGTTTGGATACAGAAAACATTACCTACAGAATATCAAACATTTCATTATCATACTAAAATGGTTGTAAAAAGTATAAAGATTGCTAAATAGTTAGCAATCTTTTTTAGAAGTAAGAAAATTCATAATAATTTTATATGTTAAGTAAGGATATTCTAGATAGGAGTAATGAGTAGCATTAGGATAAATAATTAATGCAGAGTTTTTAATTTTTTGTTTTAAATATTTTCCGTCTTTTAATGGGGTGTCTTTGTCTTTTTCTCCCCAGATTATTAGTGTTTCTTGTTCTATATAAGGAATGTAATATTTTAAATCTTCTTTTATAATATTTTTGAATGTTATGTTCATTTCTTTTGGTAAGCTTTTATAGTCAGATGAGGCGAATATGGATAATAGTTTTTTCTGATATCGTTCTTTTTTTGATTTGGGAAGAATATATTTTATTAGTTTTAGTAATTTATATAGTTTTTCTTTTAGAAAGAGAACTATATTTTTTTTGTGTTTAATTCCAGCGGTATCTATTAAAATTATTTTGTCTATCTCTTCTTTATAGTATCCAGATAGGAGTGTTGCGATTCTGCCTCCAAAAGAGTGAGCAATAATTATGGGTTTTGTAATTTTTTGGTCTGTTAAAAAACCTCTAATCATATTTGTGTAATCGTATATTGTTAAATCGCGATTAGGAAAAGGACTGTTTCCGAAGCCTGGGTAGTCAAAGATATAGATGGTGAAGTATTCTTGTAATACTTGTACTAAATAGGTGAATGTTTTTCTGGTATCTCCCCAACCTGGTAGTATGATTATTTTTTTATTTCCGGTACCATATTTTTCATAATAGATCTCATAATCTTCTTTTTTATAAAACATAGGATCACCTGTTATAGTGTATTCCTAGTTTTTAAAATGGTTAGTTATGTTATCAGATGCTTTTGTATTAAAAAGCTTGTATAATATCTTTGTATTATGGTATAATATAAGTGTCAAGGAGATGCGAGACTGTTCTCATATAAAACCGACTAAAGTGACGATACGGGAGTTCCGATCAGTTATCGGTGTTGAAGACCTTCTGCTTAGCAGGTAGGGATCCTAATGATAGCGTACGAACACCCACCTGTAGAAATGCAGGTTTTATCGTTGGACAGACGCTCTTCCTTGACTTTTTGTTTGATTTTTTAAATACTTTATGATATAATAACCGCACGAGGAGGAATAGCTTATGGTAATACTTCCAATTATCAATGGTGGTAAAATTAAGCACGCTCATGTTTCTTTAAAAGATGCTTCCAAGATTAAAAATGGTGTTATTCTTGAGGGTATTGATGAAAGTGATGTTGTGATTAATCAACAATTATATACTAGATCTAGTTATGCAAAAGATAAAGAAGATAGTAGTGTTGTTAATTTTGTACGTAATAGTTCTTTAATTGTACAAAATGACTATCTTATCACGACTAGGGAAGAAACAGGTAGTGATCGTTATGATGTTTATGAAGTGAAACAACCACCTAAATTTATACATCAATCATTAGATAATTTGTATGCTAGTATTATTACAGACATGAGAAAAGAAATTCCAGATTCTCCTAAGGGTAGATATTTATCTTTTGAGAAAATAGGATTGGATGAAGTTTTTACAGATGAAAAATTAGCTCTTTTACAAAGAATTGTAAAGATGGAGCCTAATAGTGGTAGATGGCCTGTATTATTTGAGCAAGTTGGTGTTGCTGATATTCCTCGTGCTTTAGACTTTTTGAATCACTTTGATTGTACAATTGTAAGTGGAACTTCTATTCCAGAAGAGAATATTCAATCTGTTGTTAGTGCTATGGAACCTTTAAATACTCAGGATTATAGAGATTTAAAAAAATATTATCAAATGGCTCAATCTAATGCAGATATATATTCTAGAATAGCAGGTGCTTATCATACAATTTATCAACAACCATACCATTTTATTCATTCTGCTAAGCAGAAGGAAAGAGCTTTGCAAAAGGTTAAAGTTCCTGGTGAAGTAGTTAATCATGATGGAAAGGATTTTGCGAAGGCTGCTTAATATGTTTCAAAGATTAGAGTTATTAATTGGGCAAGACGGTTTACAGACTTTACGTGATAAGTCTGTTTTTGTTTTAGGTATCGGTGGTGTTGGTGGTTATGTTTGTGAAGCACTTGCCAGAAGTGGTGTTGGTAAACTTATATTAGTGGATAGTGATGTTATAGATGAGTCTAATATCAACCGACAGATTATCGCTTTACATTCTACGATTGGTCGTAAAAAAGTAGAGGTTATGAAAGAGAGAATTTTAGATATTAATCCTAATTGTAAGGTTGAAGTTTATGATACTTTTTTAGGAGAAGATTTTAGTTTGGTAGATTCTTGTCAATTTGATTTCTTTGTTGATTGTTGCGATACTGTTTCTACTAAAAAAAGAGCTATTTCCTATTGCGTAGAACAGAAAATTCCTTTTTTAACTTGTTTGGGTACAGCTAAGAAATTTAATCCTAGTTTATTAGAAATTACAGATTTATCTAAAACATATAATGATCCACTTGCTAGAATATTAAGAAAATATGTAAAAGATAATCATATTCAGGGTAAAATCCCAGTATTATTTTCTAGTGAATTACCAGCTAATATTAAAGAGCTGGGATCCACTGCTTTTGTTCCTAGTAGTGCAGGGTTATTGATTGCTAGTTACATTTTACAATTTTTTATACAAAATAAAAAGAAATAGAAAGCTATTTCTTTTTTTGTTTTAAAATTTTCTATATAGTCCAATTGCTTTTCCTAGTATTGTTACATTTTTTAATATGATTGGATCCATGGTATCATTTTCTGGTTGTAATCTAAAATATCCATTTTCTTTATAAAATGTTTTTACTGTTACTTCGTTATTATCATTCATGGCTACTACAGTGTCTCCATTATTAGCTGTGTTTTTCCTTTCTACAATTAATATGTCTCCATCATAGATTCCGACATTAATCATAGATTCACCACTAACTTTTAGTGTAAATATTTCGTTTCTGGTTGTAAATAGATTGGTTGGTAAAGCAAAATATTCATCGGGGACCTCAATTGCTTCAATAGGGTTACCAGCTGTTACTTTTCCAAGTAGGGGAACTTCTACAACGTTTTCATCTTTTTCTAAGTATTCATTTGGTACTAATACTTCAATTGTTCTATTTTTTCCATTACCCTTTGTTATATATCCTTTTTCCTCTAGTTTTGTTAGATGAAAGTGAATGGTTGCAGGGGAGTTTAGGTGTGCTTCTTCTCCAATTTCACGAACAGTTGGGGGATAACCATATTTTGCAATCCATTTTTTTATGATTTGTAAAATCATTTCTTGTTTGGTTGTCAACTTTTCCATGCGATTCCTCCTTTTTATACTATAAGTTTAGCATTATAGGTGTAAAATGTCAAACAAATGTTTTAAAAATCTATTGACACGAACAATTGTATGATATATACTGAGTGTGTAATGAAGGGAGAGATGTATATGAATATGAAAATGAAAAAAATGTTAAAAGAGGGGTTATGGTTATTTCTTCTTTATTCTTTTATTACTTTATGTTTGTTTTTAGCAACAGATAGAATTCAACGTTTAGATCAAGTAAGTGACGATTTTAGAAATACGAATAGTAGTCTTTCACTTAATTTAAGTAAGTAATGTGATTTGATTTATGATATACTACTATTAGGTGATTTAAATGAATAAAATTATTTTAGTTGACGGTAACAATTTATTATTTCGTAGCTTTTACGCTACTGCCTATCAAGGTGTAATTATGAAAAATTCGAAGGGGTTTCCTACAAATGCATTATATGGTTTTATTAATATGATGCATAAAATAGTAGAAGATGAAGCCCCTTCTTATATTATGGTGGCTTTTGATAAAGGAAAAACTTTTAGACATGATAAATATGATGAATATAAAGCTGGTAGAAGTGAGATGCCAGATGAATTGCGGTTACAGTTTCCAAAAGCAAAAGAAGTATTGGATGCTCTAGGTATTATGCATTTTGAAATTGATAATTATGAAGCAGATGATATTATCGGTACGTTGGCTTTGGAAGTAGAAAAAAGAGATGACTTTATTGCAACCATTGTCAGTAGTGATAAAGATTTATTGCAACTTGTCAGTGATAAAGTAGTTATGAAATTATTAAAACAAAGTGGTCATATTATGATGACTAAGAGTGAGTTTATTAAGACTTATCAAGTTCCTCCTATTCGTATGATTGATTTGAAAGCATTAATGGGAGATCCTAGTGATCATATTCCAGGAGTAAAGGGAATAGGAGAAAAAACTGCTATTAATTTATTATCTAAGTATGATTCTTTGGATAATCTATATGATCATTTAGATGAGATTAAAGGAAAGACAAAAGAAAAGCTTGAACAAGATAAAAAGAGTGCTTATATGAGTTATGATTTAGCAACAATTTATCGTGAAGTTCCTTTGGGTTTTACGTTGGATGATTGTAAATATACAAGAGAGAATACAGAAGCTTTTCGTAAATTATTAGAAGAGTTTGAATTTCATTCTTTATTAAAAAAATATCATTTAGAGGGTAATTTGGAACCAGAAGAAGCAAAAGAAGAAAAAAATGATGAGATTACGATTTTACCAATTGATAAATTAATTTCTAATACTTTTTCTTTTTATGTAGAGACTAGGGGTAGTGTTTATAGTAAGAGTGAAGTATTAGGAGTAGGTATTTATGATGGTATTTCTGGATATTTCTTATCTAAGGATGAATTGGTTAATCATAAAGATTTGTTTTCTGGAAAGAGTTTTAAATATACTTATGATTTAAAAAAAGATATTGTTGTTTTACATTCTTTAGGAATTGATGTTAACCAAGTTACTTTTGATACGATGATTGCTTGTTATTTACTTGATTATGTTGTTAAAGACGATATTAGTTATGTTGCTCAATCTTTTGATGTAAAACTTCCTTTATATGATGATTTATTTGGCACTGAAAAGCGTCCAAAAGAGGTTAGTGATGAGGTATTAAGAGATGTTTGTTGTCGAAAAGCAAAATTTATTTATGATACGCGTAATCAGTTATTAGAAGATTTGCAAAAAAATGAAGAGTTAGATTTATTTCAAAAGATTGAGATGCCTCTTTCTAGGGTTCTTGCAGATATGGAATTGACAGGGATTAAAGTTGATGTTTCTTATTTAGATAAGGTTGCTGATGAATTAAAAGAACAGATGGATCAACTTGAGACAGAAATTTATGAATGTGCAGGTGTTACTTTTAATATTATGTCTCCAGCTCAACTTTCTAAAGTTTTGTTTGAAACATTGGAGATTCCTTATCCTAAAAGAGTAAAGGATGGAAAATATTCTACTAGTAAGGATATTTTGGATAAAATTCGCTTTGTTCATCCAATTGTCGATAAAATATTGGAGTATCGTACTTTAGCAAAATTATATACAAATTATGCAGTGGGATTAAAATCAGAAGTTAGAGAAGATGGAAGAATTCATACTATTTTTACTCAGACGTTAACGCGTACTGGTAGACTTTCTAGTATCAGTCCAAATCTACAAAATATTCCTGCTCGTAAGGAATATTCTAAATTAATTCGTAAAGCTTTCGTTCCTGATGAAAATTCTAAATTGTTATCTAGCGATTATTCACAAGTTGAATTGCGTGTGTTTGCTCATATGTCAGGGGCTGAGAATTTAATTCAAGCTTTTAAAGATGGTAAAGATATTCATACTAAGACAGCTTCTGATATTTATCATGTTCCAATGGAAGAAGTTACAAAGGATATGAGGCGTACGGCTAAAGCGGTTAATTTTGGAATCTTGTATGGGATTAGTAGTTTTGGCCTTAGTGAAGATTTAGGTATTGATATTGGTACTGCTAAGAAGTTTATTGATAATTATTTACAGACATTTCCTGGTATACAGGAATATATGGAAGAAGAAAAGAAAAAGGCTTATGAACTTGGATATGTTACTACTTTAATGCATAGACGTAGAGTGATTCCAGAGCTTAAGAATAAAAATTATATGATTCGTAGTAGTGGAGAAAGAATGGCTCTTAATACACCTATTCAGGGAACTGCTGCAGATATTTTGAAAAAAGCAATGGTTGAAATTTATGATGAATTTGAAAAGAGAGGATTAAAAAGTAAGATGTTAATTCAAGTTCACGATGAATTGGTTTTCAATGTATTAGATTCTGAATTAGAAGAGGTTAGTGAAGTGGTTCGTGATATTATGGAACATACAATAGAACTTAAGGTTCCATTAAAAGTAGATATTGAATACGGAAATAATTGGTATGAAGCAAAATAGAAAGTAGGTGTTGTATGCCAGAAAAACCAGAAGTTGTTACAGTTGCTAATACATTAAAGAGACAGATTCTTGGTAAGACGATAACTGGTTGCCAAGTTTTTTGGGATAATATTATTGCTTATCCTGCTGTCTCTTTGTTTCAAGAGCAAATAGTTGGTCAAAAAATTTTAGATATTACAACACGTGGGAAATGGTTGGTATTTGAACTTGATCGCGATTTGTTATTGATTCATTTACGAATGGAAGGCAAGTTTTTCTTTCGGAAATTGGATGATGTTAAAAATAAACATGAACATGTTTTCTTTACCTTGGATGATGAAGTTAGCTTTCGCTTTCATGATGTTAGAAAGTTTGGGAAAATGTATTTATTAGATAAGAAAGATGCTTATTCTAAAAAGCCTTTATGTGATTTAGGACTTGAATACCAAGATAGTTGTTTAACTAGTGATTATTTGTATCAAAAAATTCATTCTAAAAAGTTACCAATGAAAACTTTATTGTTAGATCAAAGTATTATTGCTGGTATTGGAAATATTTATGATGATGAAATTTTGTTTTTAAGTCATATTTCTCCACTTCGTAAAGGAAATAAAATTACTAAGAAGGAATGTGATACCTTAATTGAGAATACTCGTAAAGTTTTAGATGAAGCTATTCAAATGGGAGGTACTACTATTAAAAGTTTTACTTCTAGTGAAGGGGTTCATGGACTTTTTCAGAATAAATTGGCTATTCATGGTAAGAATGGCAATTGCCCTGTTTGTCAAAATGAAATTCAAAAAATTAAAGTAGGTGGAAGAGGAACTTATTATTGTCCTCATTGTCAAAAATAAGTATTTTGTGAATACTTATTTTTTGCTTTTAAAAACGTCTAAAAAAGTAAAAAAATGTGTGTACAAAAGTTTTCTTTTGTTGTATAATTGTATCGTTTGGAAGGAGTAGTGAATTATGAAAAAGACAAAAATAATTTGTAGTATCGGTCCTTCTTCAAATCAACCTGATGTTATGGAGAAAATGGTTTTAGCAGGTATGAACGTTGCTAGAGTTAATTTTACTCATGCTACTATTGAAGAAAGAGATCAAGCGTGTTCAACTGTTCGTGAAGTTAGAAAACGTACTGGAAAAAATGTTGCTTTGTTATGGGATACAAAGGGACCTGAATTTCGTAGTGGAATGTTAGAAAATGATTCTATTCAATTGGTTGACGGTAAAACTATTCGCATTGTTAAGGAAACTGTTCTTGGTAATGAGGAAAGATTTAGTGTTAATCATCCGGAAGCTTTGGATAGTTTAGAAGTTGGATCTGTCATTTTACTTGAGAATGCTAAGATGAAACTTGAAGTTATCAGTAAAGAAGATGATGGAGTTACTTGTAAAATTGTTGCTGGTGGAATTCTTGGAAATCGTAAGAGTATGAGTGTTCCAGGCGTTCATTTAAATATTCCTTATGTTAGTGATGCTGATAGAGCTGATTTAGATTATGCTTGTACTCATGGTGGAGAATTTTTAGCTATTTCTTTTGTTAATTGCAAAGAAGATGTTTTAGCTATTAAGGAAATCTTAAAAGAGCATGATCGTTTAGATTTAAAAATTATTTGTAAGATTGAAAGCGAATTAGGAATTAAGAATTTGGAATCTATTCTAGAAGTTTCTGATGGGGCAATGGTTGCACGTGGAGATTTAGGAACTGAAGTTCCAAGTGAAAAATTACCTATTATTCAAAAGGATATTGTTAAAACCTGTCGTCGTATGGGCAAGATTTGTGTTGTTGCTACAGAAATGCTTGAAACAATGATGGAAAATACTCGTCCTAAGAGAGCTGAAACTAGTGATATTGCTAATGCTGTTTTAGATGGAACAGATGCAGTTATGTTAAGTGGTGAAACTACAGTTGGTAAACATCCAGTTGAAACTGTTGCAGCTATGGCTAAGATTTGTGAAGTTACAGAACAATATGCTCATTTTAATTATATCGATGAAAATAAGAAGACAGATTCTGTACCATATGCTATTGCTCAGAGTGTAGTAGAAGCTGCTAATTGGTTAGATGCTAAGTTAATTTGTGCTGCTACTATTAGTGGTCATACAGCTGAGATGATTAGTAATCTTAAGCCTAATGCTCCTATTTTGGCACTTTGTCCGGATGATAAAGCCGCTCGTCGTATGGTATTAAACTGGGGTGTAGAAGCAACTCATTTACCTATTTGTAATTCAACAGATGAGATTTTAACGGAAAGTGTTAAGAAGGCGAAAGAATTTATGCATCTTGAAAAGGGAGATATTGTTATTTTAACTGGTAGTTTCCCTAATACTGGTGTATCTCGTCCAACTAATTTGATGAAAATTGAAGAGATTGACTAAAAGATATCTTATGATATCTTTTTGTTTTAGGAGATATGTATGAAAACTGAAATTATAAAGACGGAACAAGGTTATCGAATTGGTAAGTTTTTAGAAGATGTTTATAGTATTTCTAATGATGGTGAACATGGAAGAAGGCTCTCTTTTTATCATGCTGTTTATGTGCCAAGAGAAAGGGATATATTTTATACTAAAAATGTCTTTTTACCTAGCGAGTTGATGAGAAAATATGATGGGATGGAAATATCTAGTATTCCAATTGAAGTAGAGGTACGAAGAGGGTTAGAATATTGTGGAATTTCTTCTTTAGAAAAATTAGAAGCTATGAAACCTAGTATTTTATATTTTTTAGATAAAGAAGGAGCTAATTTGTCTTTTCCTCAAAAAGTTTATCAGCATTTACAGAGAAAAAAAACAAGATAGTTATTTGCTATCTTGTTTTTTTAGTAATTTATCATATTGATCATACAACTTTTGTACATTGTTTTCTAATAAGTAATAGTGTAAGATATAGGGGATAAATAGACAAACTAAAATAATAAATACTAATAATATTCCTATATTTTGTAAAAATATTCCGAATAAGAAGAATAAGATTGCTACAATTCCAACAAAAACTGTTACAATTAAATGAATTAGTCTTTCGTGTTGAAATTGCTCAATTTGAATTAAATGGTATTCTAATCTTTCTTTTGCTACTTTTTCTTTTTTATTGATTAAGTTGTCTGTTTCTTTTACATAATTTAATATTCTTTCTTTCATATTATCGCCTCATCTTAATCATAACACATTATGAAAAAAATTAGACATTTTCGTCTAATTTTTCAGATAGATTTTCATTTTCAAATTCTTTTTCGTCTTCCATCAATAATTCATGAATCTCTTCTTCTTTTGTATCTACAAATACTTCTTCAATACGATCTACACGACATTTTTCTGCTTTAATAATGGAATCTACTTTATCAATAGCATCTTCTAATATATCGTTTACTACAACATAGTTGTATTTTGTTACTTCATTTATTTCTTTATATGCTTGATGAAAACGTTCTAGTATTTTTTCTTTGGAGTCTGTCCCACGCTTTTTTAGACGCTTTACCATAGTTTTTAAAGATGGGGGTAGGATAAAGATAAATATTGCTTCGGGTACTAATTTTTTGATGTTGGCAGCACCTTCAATTTCTATTTCTAGAAGGACATCTTTTCCTTGATTTAGTTTTTCTTTTATTGTTCCTCTAGGGGTACCATAATAATTTCCTGCATAGTATGTATATTCTAGAAAGTGATTTTCTTTGATTAGTTGTTCAAATTCTTCTTTTGAAACAAAATTATAAGTTACTCCTGGAGTGTCATTACTTCTAGGTTTTCTACTGGTTGTAGAAACAGATAACCAAATGTTATCATTTCTTTCTAATAAACCAGCAATAATACTTCCTTTTCCACATCCGCTTGGTGCGGAGATTACAATTAATTGACCTGTCTTTTTTTGCTTAATCATCTTCATCTTCCTTTCTGTAAAGATTACATTGATATTCCTTTTTAAATTCTTCTTCTTGGTTTTTATATGGTAAAGTATATATCTTTGTTGTATTTAATTCAAGGGTTAACATAGAATCTTGGTTTCTAGATATTTTACTGATAATAGGTAATGTCATCTCTTTTTTTATTTGGTTTAAATAATTTTTACCATTTTTATTAAAACCTAATAGACGAATATAAGTGATTTTTTTATGCTTTTTATGTTCTTCTTTTGTATAATTGCAAAGTATTTGTAGTAAAGCTCTAGATATTTTACTGTATGTTTCGTTTTTAGATTTTGCCTTTTGAATTAGTTCTTCATAATTTTTGGAAGAGGTAATATATTTTTTTAATTTACTTGCTAGTTCTTGGTCTACTAAGTGATATTGCTCTAGGTTAGCATCTGTTAGAATTTTATATTTTAAATAAGTATAATAATCTTTTTTTTGATGAATGATATTATTTTGTAATACTTTGTATGTATTTTTGGGAATTGCTGTTTTTATTTTTTCTAAATCATTTATATTTTCACGTATAGAAGTAGCGCTACTTATCGTTCCAGTTATTGTTTTATCATGATAGTCATTGGTTCTTTTTATAGTTTCTGGTTTAATATTATAATTATTTTTTAAAATTGTTTTGATATATGTAATTCCTAAAATATCGTTAGGAGTATTAATTACTTTTCCTGTTAAATCTTTTAAAGTTAGGGATAGAGCAGTGGGGTAGTTATAACCGAATTTAGAATAAATTTTTACGAGTTTATCAAAATCTTCATTTTCGAGTTCAGCTTTGGCGATTTCTGTTATATCTTCTATATTATTGGATTCACTTCCAAATATTAATTTGTCTACTTTTAAGTTTTCTAATAAAGTGATACCGGCATAACTATAATAGTCCGCACTTTGTGTTGTGAAAACATATGGTATTTCTACTACTAGGTCTGCACCATTTTTGATTGCTAAAGCTGCTCGGGTCCATTTATCTATGATAGCAGGCTCTCCTCGTTGGGTAAAATTACCGCTCATTGCTATTACAATAGTAGCATCTTTATATTTTTTCTTTATTTCTTGAATTTGGTATAAATGTCCGTTATGAAATGGATTATATTCTGCAATAATTCCAACACTTGCCATGGTATCCCTCTTTTCTTGTTAACATATTTTAACATAGATTTTTCTAAATGACAATTTGTCTTGATATTATTTACTTATTTTACAATCTGCGTTATAATTTTCTTATCATTATGGATATGTCTATTATATTTTTTTCATATTTGGAATAAAATTTAGTGATTTAGGAGTGATTCGATGAGGGTTATAGTAGCAGCTGGAGGTACTGGTGGTCATATTTATCCTGCGTTAGCGATTATTGAACGAATCAAAAAAGAAGATAAAAATAGTAAAATTTTATATGTTGGAACAACAGATCGTATGGAGAAAGATATTGTTCCAGCTAGAGGAATTGACTTTGTAGGAGTAGAAATAAAAGGTTTAAATCGAAAGAATGTTTTTTCGAATTTTTCTGTCATGAAGAAGTTTTTGAAGGCTATTAAACGTTCTAAAGAAATTATTAAAGAATTTGAACCGGATATTGTTATTGGAGTAGGGGGATATATTACAGCACCTGTTTTATATGCTGCTCATAAGTTACATGTTAAGACTATGATTCATGAACAAAATTCTATTCCGGGGCTTTCTAATAAATTTTTGGCTAAATTTGTAGATACTATTTGTGTTTCTTTGCCAGGTAGTATTCAATATTTCCCAAAGGAAAAAACTGTATATACGGGAAATCCTAGAAGTGAGGAAATTTTGATGATTGATAAGGTTTCTAAAAGTAAATATGGATTTTCTTCTTATAAAAAATTAGTTCTTATTGTTATGGGGTCTTTGGGCTCTACTACGATGACTCAGAAGTTAAAAAAAGCTATTGGTAAGTTTAGAGGAAAAAATTATCAAGTATTAGTTATTACGGGAAAAGCCTATTATGATGAATATAAAGAGTTAGATATTCCAGATAATGTCAAATTACTTCCTTATACGGAAGAGTTAATTCAGATTATGAAAGATACAGATTTAATGGTTTCACGTGCTGGAGCTTCTACCATTTCTGAGATTACTGGAATTGGATTACCTTCTATTTTAGTACCTTCTCCTTATGTTACTCATAATCATCAATATTTAAATGCAAAAGAATTGGAAGATGCTGGTGCTTGTACCATATTAGAAGAAAAAGATTTTTCGGGTGATGCTTTATGTCAAAAGATTGATTCTATTCTTTCAGATAAACATGTTTATTTGTCTATGAAAAAGGCTAGTCAGTCTTTTGGCATTAAGGATTCACTTACAAAGATATATCAGGAGATTTTGAAGTTAGTTGGTGAATAAAATGAATCAGATAATAAAGCAATTAGAAAGTTTGAATATTGGAAAAGTAGAGGCAGATGTCTCTTTGGATAGATATACGACTTATCGTGTTGGTGGTATTTGTGATGCTATGGTTTATCCAAAAGATATTTCTGCTTTAAGAAAATTACTTCATTTTTTACAGGATAATCATATTCAGTTTAAAGTGATTGGTAATGGTTCTAATTTATTGTTCAGTAGTAAACGATATAATGGGGTTATTATTCGTTTAGAAGAGTTAAATGATTTAGAATTTTTAACGCCTACTAAGATTCGTGTGGGTGCGGGATATTCACTTGTTAAACTTTCTATGCAGGTTGCAAAAAGGGGACTTGCTGGTTTGGAATTTGCTTCTGGTATTCCTGGTACTGTTGGTGGCGCTGTATACATGAATGCAGGTGCTTATAAGAGTGACATGGGATATGTAGTGCAAGATGTTACGGTATTAACGCCAGATTTAAGAATTATTAAATTAGAAAATAAAGAGATGAATTTTCATTATCGTAGTTCGTTTTTACAGTCTCATCCAGGATATATTTGTTTGGAAGTTGTTTTACGCTTGGATAAGGGAAATAAAAATGCTTTAGAGGAAGTTATTCGCGATCGTCGTAAAAGAAGAATGGAATCTCAACCTTTAGAGTATCCTTCTGCAGGCTCTGTTTTTCGTAATCCCGAAGGAATGTTTGCTGGTCAGATGATTGAACAGCTAGGACTTAAAGGTTATTCTATTGGAGGTGCTAAAGTTAGTGAGAAACATGCTAATTTTATAGTAAATTATGATCATGCAACTAGTGAAGATATTAAACAATTAATTGAATATGTTAGAGAAAAAGTCAGGGAAGAGTATCAGGTTGAGTTAAAAGTAGAACAAGAATTTGTTAATTGGGAGTAATGCTCGTGGCTAAAAAGATAGTTAAAAAACGTAAAATAAAATTATTGCCTTTTCTTATAGTGCTTCTTTTGATTGGGGGACTATCTTTTGGTGTGTATTATTACTTGCAATTACCAATTTATAATTTGATTGTTAAAAATACAACTTATTTAAATGATGATTATATTTTAGAATTGGCTGGTGTTAAAAATTATCCTAGTTTTTGGTTGTCTTCTACTCATGAAATGGAAAAGAAGTTAGAGGAATCTCCTTACATTTCAGATGTTCAAATTCATAGAAAGTTTTTTCATGTGTTAGAATTAGATATCAATGAAAATAAGCCTTTATTTATTAATAATACAAATCAAACTGTAGTTTTTTCTGATAAGGAAGAAGTTGCGTTGAGTGATGAAATTGATTTGTTTCGTATACCAAGACTTATCAATTATGTACCAGATAATAAATACAAATCTTTTATTCAGGGGATGGCTCATATAAAAAAAGATATTTTAGGTAAGATTTCGGATATCGAATATAAACCTAATGATTATGATAAAGATCGCTTCTTATTGTATATGGATGATGGAAATATGGTTTATTTGACTTTGACTAAGTTTGATATGATTAATTATTATAATGATGTATTAAGTCAATTGGAAAATAAAAAGGGAATTTTATATTTGGATAGTGGTAATCATTTTCAGATTATGGAGTAGAATATGAAAAAAGTATTAAGTTGCAGTAAGTATTTATTTTTGTTTTTATTCTTTTTTGTTTCTTTAGTTGTTTTCTTTAATATTCAAAGAGGAGATACTTATGTTAATTTTGGATTTAGTTATGCTATTAGTAGGGGAGAAATACCTTATTTAGACTTTAACTTGGTTATTCCTCCTTTAGCTCCTTATTTATATTCTATATTTTTATTTTTTTCTAAATCTATTTTAGTTTTTTATTTGGAACAAGCTTTATTACTAACTATTCTTTTTTATTTTTTATTTACTATGTATGGAAAAAAGACTTGGTTGTATCTCATTTTATTGTGTATTTCTTTTCCTATTTCTATGTCTTCTGTTTTATTTCCTGGTTATAATTTTCTATTGTTATTTTTTTTGGTTATTCTTTTTTATTGTGAAAAACAACAGAAGTCAGATATTTTAGTAGGTGTTTTATTAGGATGTTGTTTTTTAACAAAGCAAACAGTAGGAGGATTGCTGTTGTTGGCATCTATTTATTATTTGTTTGTCGATTATAAAAAATTTTTTGTAAGAATCTTGGGTTTTTGTATACCAGTTATCTGTGCTTTGATATTATTCTTCATCCAAGGAAATTTAGTACAATTTTTTGATTTATGCTTTTTAGGATTATTTGATTTTGGTCATGATAATTTTTCTTATGAAAGTTTTTATGTTGTTTTATTTGTAATTTCTATGATTTTTTTGGTGATTCGTATTATAAAGAAGCCTAAAGATATTAAGAATTATTATGTATTACTTTTTTCTAGTTGTGTATATCCAATTATAGATTATTATCATGTCTCTTTGTTTTTAGCTGTATTTTTATTATTACTACTTGAAGATATTAATATAAAAAGAGATATTGCATTACATTGTATTATTTTTTCACTAGCTCTTAGTTTTATTTGGCTTGGGGTTGAAAAACTTAGTATCCATCATATGATTTTTGTTAATTATACAAATTTTCCTTATAGTATTGTTTCTTATAGTTATGATGAGAGATTTCAAAAGTTAGAAAATTATGTTAAAAAATTGGATTCTTCAGTTGTGTTTTTCTTACGAGGAAGTGAAAACTATTTTTATAAGATAAAAAATAATTTAGATATTACGTATTTTGATCTTCCTAATTATGGCAATTATGGATATGATGGTATTCATAAAATGATTAAGATGATTCAACAAGAGAAGGAAAGTTATTTTGTTATAGACAGAGAAGCTTATCAAAGTAAAAGTTCTGCACAACAATATATGAAAGAAGCAGTAAAATATATTATTAACCATGGTAAATTGGTAAAGAAATTTGATTTTTATGAAATCTATTATTTAGAAGGAGAATAATTATGAAGAATGTTGTACGTTATGTTTTTGTATTTTTGTTTGCTTTAGGTATCTTAGTCTTTTTTAGTTCTATTAATACGTATGATGCTATATGGAATTATGGATTTAGTTATGCACTTTCTAAATTTCAAACTCCTTTTGTTGAGATTAATATGATTACACCTGGTTTTTATCCTATGATTATGTCTTTAGGAATGTTTCTTTGTCATAATAATTTAGTATTTTTAATAGAGCAAGCATTATTTTTTACATTTGCTTTTTATTTATTGTATCAATTGTTTCAAAAAAAAGCGTGGATGTTTTTATTTTTTATGTGTTTCCCTAGTTTCTTAGTCTTTACACCAACTTATAATTTCTTCTTACTTGTTTTGGTAATATTATTGGTTTATTTAGAACAAAGAAAAAAGAGTGATTTATGGATTGGTGTTGTTTTAGGGATAGCTGTTTTAACGAAACAGACAGTTGGTATTTTTTTATTACTTCCTAGTATTGTTATTTGTTTTAAAGACTTAAAAAGGTTAGGAAAAAGAGTTTTAGGTTTTTGTATTCCTTGTTTTATTTATCTTTTCTTTTTACTTATTACCCATAGTTTTTCTGCTTTCTTTGATTTGTGCGTTTTAGGTCTTTTTGATTTTGCTTCTAATAATACAGAAGTTGTTACTGGTTATTTTGTATTAGCTATTTTACTTTTTATCATTAGTATTCTATATGTTATTAAAAATCCGAAAGATATATTAGGTTATTATGTCTTAGCGTTTTTCTCTGTTATGATTCCTATTTTTTCTTATTATCATTTCTATGTTTATTTGGTGGCAGTATCACTTTTACTTATGAATAAGTTGCCAATTTCTACAAATTATATCCGAAATTTGTCTCTTCTATTATGTTTTATGGTTGTGGTATTTAATATTTTTTTACAATTTGGAGGAGAAAAGCATTCTTTTTTAGGAATTCATAACTTTAATTTTTTGTATACTGCGGAAGATTCTAGAGATTCTTTTTTGGTATTAGATCAGTTATATTCTAAATATCAAAAGAAGGGGAATGTAGAAATCTTATCTAGTGAAAATCCTTGGATTAAAATAAAAAGAGAAGAGAAGCTAAACTATTTTGCAGTTTATTTATCTGGAAATTTTGGATATCATGGAACGGAAAAAATGATTCAAAAAGTAAAAGATTTAGGAGATTGTTATTATATATTGGATCAAGCTGAATATAGACGTGCCAAAAAAAATAATGAACAATTTGAAATTGATACTACTCGATATATTCAAAAATATAGTAGGGTGGTAGAAAAGAAAAATCAATATGTAGTTTATGAGTATCGAGGTGAGTAATATGCTAAAAAGAGTTGATGTTCGGCCAATCATCCTATTTTTATTTTTATTTATCCTATTTTTAGTTTGGAATTTATTTCTTGTTCCTTTGAATTTGGATGAAGTATGGAATTATGGATTTGCTCATAATATTTATTCTGGTCTTGTTCCTTATAAAGATTTTAATATGATTTTAACGCCTTTTTATCCATTTTTAATGTCTCTTGGCTTTCATTTGTTTGGTTCTAATATGTTGGTATTTCATATAGAACAAGCCATTATTTTAACTATTTTATGTTTTATGTTATTCTATTTGTTAAAAGAAAAAGCTTGGTTTATTATTTTGTTTTTCTTTTTTCCATTGCCTTTTTCTTTTCCAAGTTATAATTTATTTTTATTTTTCTTATTTGTTTTACTTATTATTTTAGAAAAGAAAAATGCTAATGATTATCTTATTGGTTTTGTTTTAGGACTTAGTATTTTGACCAAACAGTCTGTTGGCTTTTGTTTATTTTTAGTTAGTTTTTATTATGTAAAAGATTTTAAGAAGTTTTTAAAAAGAATTATTGGGATGCTTGTACCTGTTGGTATATTTGGTATTTATTTGATCTTTTCTGACAGTTGGAAAGAATTTTTAGATTTATGTATTTTTGGCCTTTTTGATTTTTCTAAAAATAGTAATGGAATTAATTTATATTTTTTTCTTTTCGCTTTTATGGTTATATTTACTATGTATAAGATTTTTAAAGATAGAAAAAATATTTATTTATA
>USGP01000010.1 GCA_900554315.1 uncultured Mycoplasmatota bacterium | reverse complement strand
TCTTGCCTTTTATAGTGTAATGGTACCTTTATTTGATACTTATCATTTTCAAGTTGCGTTTTTAGCTTTTTTGATGATGTTTTTATCTAAACCATTACATATTCGAATTCGACCTATTCTTTTTTCTATAGGGATTATTTTTGGAGTTATGTTTGTTTCTTTTATTCATGTTTTAGATCAAAAAGTTGTGTATCCTAATGATATTTTTCGTTTTGAATATCGTCTTTTAGATTATGATAGTATTCAATTTACAAAAGAAGTTAATTCTTATATGAAAAAGCATAAAAATAAAGAATTTTTCTTTCTTTCTTCTAATGGTTATTATTTTCGATTGGTAAATGATATGCCTATTTCTTATATTGATTTAATTAATCAAGGAAACTGGGGGTATCGGGGAAGTGATAAACTTTTGAAGGTAGTAAAAGAGAAGAAAAATAGTATTTTCTTTGTTGATGAAGAAGAACTTTCTCCTATCAAACAATCTGATAAGAGGGCTATTCGATATGTTATCCGACATGGAAAAAAAATAGGAAGTATTAGAATTTTTGATATTTATATATTTGATAAAAATGAATAAATCTTTTTACAAAATTTTTCTTTTATAGTATAATTATTTTTAGGATGGGAGATGCTTACATGAGTCAAGTATTTACAAGTATTGAATTGGGTACTGATAGTATTAAGATTGTTGTACTAGAAAAACTTCACGGTCAATTTCATGTTTTAGCATCTGTTCATAGTCCTTCAGATGGAATTGTGAAGGGACAAGTTGTTGATATTAAGAAATGTGTTTCTAGTGTTCGTGTTGCTTTGAAAAAAGTAAACGATATGTTAGGAATTAAAGTTATTAAGGTAATTGCTGTGGTTCCTCCAGCTGAATGTAAGTTAGATATTGCGGTAGGTTCTATTGAAGTAGATGATGAAATCACAGGAGAAGACGTTTCTAGGGTTTTAAAAGATGCTTTAGTTGGTAGAATTGGAGAAGAAGAGGAATTGGTTACTGCCGTTCCTATTAATTTTACTGTGGATGAACATGAAAATATATTAGATCCTAAAGGAATGAGAGGAAGTATGTTGGAGACTAAGGTTGTTACGGCTACTTTACCTAAGGAACCTTTATATCGTATATTAGAAGTGTTGAAACTAAGCGGTCTTGAAACTTTGGATGTTGCTTTTACATCTACAGGTGATTATTATGCCGTTCGTAATAGTAAATTACAACATTCTGTTGGAGCTATTATTGATATTGGAGAAGAGACAACAAATGTTTCTATTTTTAATAAGGGGATTCAAATAAAAAACGCAGTTGTGCCTATAGGTAGTCATAATGTTGACCGTGATATTACTTATATTTTTAAGATAAAAGAAGAAGATTCTAGAAGATTAAAAGAACAATTTGCTGTCAGTATGCAAGCTTATGCTGATAGTAATGATAGTGTGGATGTACCTATTGGAGAGGATAAGAAAACTATCTCTCAAGTAGGCATTTCTAAGGTTGTAGAAGCTAGAGTTGAAGAAATTTTAAATTTAGCGAAAAAAGAAATAAAAAACTTAACAAATAGAGAAATACGTTATATAATAATAACAGGTGGCCTTAGTGAACTTGCAGGTTTTCAATATTTAGTTGAGTCTGTTTTTGGTATTCAAGCTAAGGTATGTAATATTAGTACAATAGGTCTAAGGCATAATCGATATAGCAGTGTACTTGGAGCAGTACAATATTTTGATGATAAGATGTCTTTACGGGGGAAGGATGTCAGTATGATATCAGAAAGTGATGTCCAGTTGTTGATGTCTTCTGACGATAAGACAATAAATAATGATAATATTATTAGTAAAGTATTTGGACATTTTTTTGATAACTAAGGAGGACTAGGTATGATAGGTGGATTAGAATTAGATCAATTAGCCAAAATTAAAGTTATTGGTTTAGGTGGCGGTGGAGGAAACGCCGTTAATAGAATGGTTGAATCTGGAGTAAAAGGCGTTGAATTTATTGCTGCTAATACTGATTTACAAGTTTTAAATTCTTCTAAAGCTGACGTTAAGATTCAAATTGGTGCATCTTTAACAGACGGACTTGGAGCTGGTGCTAAACCTGAAGTTGGTAAAGAAGCTGCTTTAGAATCTAAGAAAGAGATTGAAGATGCTTTAGCTGGTGCAGATATGGTATTTATCACTTGTGGTTTAGGTGGTGGTACTGGTACTGGAGCTGCTCCAATCGTTGCTGAGATTGCTCAAGGACTTGGTGCACTTACTGTTGCAATTGTTACAAAGCCTTTCTCATTTGAAGGTAAACGTCGTATGGATAATGCTTTAAAGGGACTTGAAGAACTAAAGAAACATGTTGATACTTTAATCGTTATTCCAAATGATCGTTTAAGAGAAATTATTGATAAAACTACTCCAATGCTTGAAGCATTTAAAGAAGTTGATAATGTACTTCGTCGTGGTGTTCAATCTATTTCAGATTTGATTGCTGTTGTTGGACTTGTTAACTTGGATTTTGCTGATGTTAAAGCTGTTATGGAGAAGAGTGGTCATGCTATTATTGGTATTGGTATTGGTATGGGTGAAGATAGAGCAATTGAAGCTGCTAAACAAGCTGTTTCATCTCCACTTTTGGAAACTCCAATTACTGGAGCAACAGATGCTATTATTAATATTACAGGTGGAGTTAATTTAACTTTGTTTGAAGCAGAACAGGCTGCTGAAGTTGTACGTAATGCAGCTAATACAGATATTAATACAATCTTTGGTTCTGTTATTAATGAGAATTTGTCTGATGAAGTTATTGTTACTGTTATTGCTACTGGATTTGATAAGAAACCTGATAAACCAGAAGTAAAGGAACCAGTATTTAGCAATACAACACAAACTAGAAGAAGCGCTCCTGCTAATGAGTCTGTTCCTGAAATGTTGGATTCTAATGATTCCTCATCAGATGATGGAGATTTTGATTTACCTCCATTCTTAAGAGATAGAAATTATTAATAAAAAGAATGCGTTGGCATTCTTTTTTTTGTATAAAAAAACTACCTTTGGGTAGTTTAGTATTTTTTTTCTGGTAATTTTTTTATGTTTTCAAATCCTCTTATAATTTGTGCTAATAAGTTTACTGCAATTTGTTCTGTTTTTCTATTTTCATCACGTAGAGGATTAAATTCTACTAAATCATAAGAAGTAACATCTTTTAAATGTTTTATGATTTCGGCATTGATATCCATGGCTTGTTGTTCTGTAATTCCATCAAATTCTGGGATTGATACACCAGGAGCAACGTTAGGATCAATTACATCTAAATCAAAACTGATGTGAACACCTTTTGTTTTTTCTGAAGCGATTTTCCAAGCTTCTTCAAATACGGCTTCTACACCTTTTTCTTTAATATCTTCTGTCGTGAATACAGTTAAACCAGAATATTTGATATTATCTTTTTCCCAATCGTCAATTGATCTCGCTCCGATCACAACTGCTTTTGATGGTTGAATAATATTTCCGTCATGGAAATATCTTAATTCTTGATTTTTCCATCCAGTGATTGCGGCAAGAGGTAGCCCATGAATGTTACCACTAACTGTTGTATCAAAAGTATTATAATCAGTATGAGCGTCAATCCATATAATACCGATGTTATCGTGTACTTTGGCACTTGCTAAAGCACTAGCAACTGCAACAGAATGATCTCCGCCAATTGTAATTGGAATATATCCTTCTTGTTCTTTTTCTAATATAGCTTTGTATAATTTTGTATTAAATTTATCAATTTCATATTCGTTTTTTCTTCTATCTGATAAATTTCTACTTTTGATGATTTCTTCATCTTGTATTTGAGAATAACTTTCTCCTTGATAAAATCCTTTTAAATCATTCATTAATTGAACTGGTCCTAAATGAGCTCCATCAATATGAACTCCTAGGTCACTTCCAGCTCCTACAATATATGTCTTCATAACTTTCACCCTCTTACATTTTAGAATAAATATCTTTAGATATCAAGAAAAACTCTTTTATTTTACGATGGTTTACTGTATAATGATTCTAGGTGAATAATATGAAAAAATTAAGTGAATTATATCCTGGTGTTAGTGAGGATGTTTTAATTAAGGGGATTAAAATTAATTCTAAAGAATGTGAAGAAGGAGATTTGTTTGTTTGTACTAAAGGTGTAACGGCCGATCGTCATGATTTTATTCCTGATGCTGTTAAACATGGTGCTAGTGCAGTTATTGTTAGTCGTGATGTTGGAAATGTTGGGGTACCTGTTATTAAAGTACCTGATACGAATCGTGAACTTCCATATTTATGTCAAAAGTTTTATGATTATCCTGATCAAAAAATGAAAATATTAGGGGTAACAGGTACAGATGGTAAGACCTCTACCGCAACGATTATGCAAGCATTAATTGGTAGTGATGTATGCGGTTATATTGGAACGAATGGTAGAAGTTGTGCTCAATTTACTGGAGATAATCCTAATACAACACCAGATGCTCATTTATTATATTCTTATTTTAAAGAATTTTTAGATTGTGGTTGCAAATACGTTGCTATGGAAGCTAGTAGTGAAGCTTTTTTCAGAGGTCGTCTTCAAAGTATTCAATTTGATGTTAGTGTTTATACTAATGTTACCTCTGAACATTTAAATATTCATGGTACTTTTGAGAATTATTTACAATGTAAAGAGATGTTATTTAGACAAACGAAAAAAGATGGTACTTGTGTACTTAATATGGATGATCCTTATTATGAACAAATTAAAGCTGTTTGTAATGGCAATGTTGTTACTTATGGTAGTGGAGAAGATGCTACTTTACAAATTGTCGATTATAAAGTTTATCCAACTCATACTTTGATTCATTTTAAATATCGTGGTGAGATAGTAGAAGTAGATAGTCCATTGCTTGGGGACTTTAATGTTTATAATTTGGCCGCTGGACTTTTAGCAGCACTTTCTGTTGGAGTTCCTCTAGAGAAAGCATTATCACGTATTCCAAATATCAAAATTAGTGGACGTTTGGATTTATTAAATACTAATACACCATATTATGTTATGGTTGATTATGCTCATACTCCTAATGGTATTACAAAACTTTTAAATTTTGTACATACTTTAGATATTAATCGAAGTATTGTTGTTATTGGTCAAGCTGGAGAGAGAGATTATTTAAAACGTCCTCAAGTTGGTGAAGTTGTTGTTAAAAATGCTACGTATGCAATTTTTACTTATGAAGATCCTAGAAGTGAAGATCCAAAAGCAATCTGTGATGATATCGTTAAGACAGTAAAAGATACTTATCAAAATTATGAAATTGTTATCGATAGAAGAGAAGCTATTCAAAAGGCTATCGATATGGCACAAGAGAAAGATATGGTTTTGATTCTTGGCAAGGGAAATGAAACTTATCAAAAATTAAAAGATGAAACTATTTATTTTAATGATGAAGAAGAAGCTTATCAAGCTGTTGCTAATCGAAAAATGAGAGAAGGCGTTATGAATTAGTCTTCTTTTTTCTTGACTTTTTTGTACTTTTTATTTAGAATAGTGAGCTAATTTACGGGGGTAGGTATGTATGAGTTTGAAATTATCTGATTATGAACGAGAAATGTTTTATCCTAATACAGAACTTTTAGATTTAGAATATCAAAAGAGAAAAGATGAAGATGGTGTTTCAATTGATATTAGTAATGATGAATTTTTAGGTATTCTTACTTATACTAAAAATCATTATGATGAAGCTGTTTCTTTTTTTCGAGAAATTGGTGATAATAAAGATGTTTTTTATTATTTTTTGAATTTTTCTAATCCAATTTTTCGACCTAAAGGATTACAAAGAATACGATTTTATAAATTTATGTTGGATCATTTTGCTATTATGAGTTATTTGAAAGGGTATACAACAGGCTTTAAAATGGTTGAGCATATGGATTCTTATCAAGATGTTATGATGCAGATTTTTGGGTATTTGAATGATGCTAGTTCTGATGATAGAAAAGAATATTTTGATAGAGCTATTTCTAATATTGAGGAGTTGAAAAAGTTAGGAATTAGTGATGTAAAAATGGCAATAGGTTATCCTAAAAATAGTGAATTTCGAATGGATTATTATACTGAAGAAGAAAGAAATGGTTACCCGCTTCATTGGAAATTTATTGGTAGTCGTGAGAATTTTTATACAGATGGTACTGTACAAAGTTTTTTTGATCAAGACAAGAATTGCGTTTTGGTACAAGTAGTAGATAATGATTTTCTTATTAAAACATGGTCTGGAACTGATTTAGAAAATAATACTATGGTTCCTTATACTGCAGCTCGAGCTATTTTATATGATTTAGATTTCGACTCTTATCTTCTACCTAGTAGACAACAAATTATGACTGGTGAGTGTCAGTTAGATAGTTATCAAAATTTAGTTGATAAAAAACAAAATCATGGTATTAGACTTGTAAAAGAATGATAGTTTCATTCTTTTTATTTGTTTTTGGATATAGTTTCGTGTTATGATATTAAAAGGTGGTACCATGAAAAAGAAAGTTATAAAAGGATTTGTTGTGATATTATGTATGGTTATTATCTTTCTTTTTTCTACAGATAATTCTGTAGAATCTACAAAGAAAAGTAATCGTGTTATTATAGAAGTTACTTCTTTTTTTAAATTAGATTTGTCTAAGAAGCAACAGCAACATGTGATAGATATGTTTTTTGTTCCTGTTAGGAAAATGGCACATTTCTTTATTTATTTTGTTTTGGGAATTGCACTTGTTAGTTTTTTAAGAGAATTTTCTATTCCTATCAGAAGACTATTGTTACTTTCTATCTTTTTAGCATTTTTATATGCTTGTACAGATGAATTCCATCAATTGTTTGTTCCTGGTAGAAGTGGACAATTTATTGATGTGATATTAGATACCTTTGGAGCTAGTGTCGGTGTCTTTATTTATTATTTAGTATTTCATAAAAAATTAAAGGAGAAATGGTATGAATAAAAAGAAAGAGTTAGCAAAAAATACGATTATTATTTTTGCTGGTAAAGTGTGTACGCAATTAATCTCTTTTTTATTACTTCCTTTATATACTAGTTATTTAGTTACTGAGGAGTATGGATTTGTTGATTTAATTACAACATATGTTACTTTAATCGTTCCAATTATTACAATGGAACTAGAAATGAGTGTATTTCGTTATTTAGTTGATTGTCGTAAAGATAAAAATGAGACAAAACGAGTCTATAGTAATAATTTTATTATATTACTTGCTTCTTTAGCTATTTTTATTGTTGGTTATTTGATAGTTACTTGCTTTTGGAAGTTTGATTATCGTTTTCTTATTTTATTTGATATTGTTATTTGTACTTTTTCTGGTAACTTCTTGCAGATTGCTAGAGGAGTAGGCAGAACCATTGATTATGCTATTAGTTGTATTATTACTGGTGTTAGTACCATTTTATTTAATATCTTATTGATTGTCGTATTTAAATTAGGTGCTTTTGGTATGATTACTTCTATGGCTGTTGCGAATGGTCTTGGAGCTTTGTATTTATTTATAAGACTTAAAATGTGGCAATACATTGATTTTAAGAAGAAGGATAAGTCTTTGATTAAGGATATGTATAAGTATTCTATTCCTCTTGTTCCTAATGGTATTAGTTGGTGGATTGTCAATGTATCCGATAGGACTATTGTTACTGCTATTTTAGGAACTGCTGCTAATGGTATTTACGCGGTTAGTAATAAGTTTCCTACTATTTTATCTAGTTTATTAGGAATTTTTAATTTATCTTGGAGTGAGTCTGCTGCTTTACATATTAATAGTCCTGATCGTGATAAATTCTTTTCAGATGTATGCAATACTATAACGAAATTATTTACTTGTTTAGGAGTAGGAATGATTGCTTGTATGCCATTTGTTTTTCCTTTACTAGTTAATAAGAGTTATGATGAAGCTTATTACTATATTCCTATATTGGTTTTAGGAGCTGTTTTTAATGTTATTATTTGCTTATATAGTGCTGTCTATATTGCTAAAAAGATGACAAAACAAGTTGCTATGACTTCTGTGATTGGAGCTATTATTAATATTGTGGTTAATATTGGATTAATTCATTTTATCGGTTTATATGCCGCTGCTGTATCTACAGCTGTATCTTATTTGGTTATGATGGTTTACCGTCATTACGATTTAAAGAAGTATATGAATATTACTTATGAAAGAGGTTTATTAATTAAGACAATTCTAATATTTGTTTTTGCTATTATTATTTATTATCAAAGAAATCTTTATTTAGATATTTTAAGTTTTGTTGTGGTTGTTATTTATTCTGTTCTTATGAATAAGGATTTTTTGGTTGCTAGTAAGAATACAGTTTTAGAAAAAGTTTTCAAAAGAAGAGTTCATTGACTTTTCTTTTGTTTTGTGATATAATTAGCACATATTTATTCAGGGGAAGCTTATGCTTTGAATAGAGAATTTAAGGGGGGAAAGCTATGCTACAAGGAAAAGAGGAGTATAGTCAGGATATTTTGCAAAAATATTCTAGAGATTTAAAGTCTGTTAATGATGAACAAGAAGCTTTAGAAAAGCAAAAACATATGCTTGATTCTTATGGAGAATTTTTAGATAGTGCTGATAAACTTAGTTTGCTTTCTGACAGTATTTTTTTGGGCTTATTTATGGCGGAAAAAGTTATTAAAAATTCTAATTCGGCAATAACAGCATTTCAAATTGGTTTTGTTTCTTGTTTAGGATTAGCATCTGGGTATACATTACTTAAGTCTGAATTCTTTTCTCCTCGTCGTGTTGAACAGACGATGGGAGATTTAACTGAATTTGAAATGAAGTTGTATAATAATCATGAACGGTATAAGGGAATTGCTAATGCTTATTATGATTTAAGTATGTCTTCGAATAGTTTAGAAAAGTCGATGGTTAAAAGAAGATAAAATGCTTTATAATTTGACAAAACAAAACATATAATTCATTAGGTGATTATATGTTTTTTCATTTGTTTTCAATATTAAAGGATTTATTTTGCTTTACAGGTTCTTATTCTAATGAAGTTTTTTTAGATCCTCTTAGTCCTGAAGAGGAGGAAGAGTGTATTCGTAAGAAAGATGAAGGAGACTGGGATGCTCGTAATCAGTTGATTGAACATAATTTAAGATTGGTTGCTCATATCGTTAAAAAGTTTGATCCAAAGTATGAAGATACCGATGATTTAATTAGTATTGGTACGATTGGTTTGATTAAAGGTGTAGATAGTTTTTCTAGTAATAAAGGAGTTAAAATTACTACTTATTGTGCTAGATGTATTGAGAATGAAATTTTAATGTATTTTCGTAGTAATAATAAGTATAGTAAAGATGTATCTATTAATGAGGCAGTGGGATATGATAAAGATGGAAATGAAATTGCTATTCAAGATATCTTGAAGTCTCCTAAAATTGATTTTGTTGAAGATATTAATAAGAAAGATCATATTTTGTTATTACAAAAATATATTCAGGTTTTGCTTCCTCGGGAAAGAGAAATTTTAATTAGAAGATATGGTCTTTATGATCATGATGAAGAAACGCAAAAAGAAATAGCAAAGAAATTGCATATTTCTAGAAGTTATGTTTCTAGGATTGAAAAGAGAGCGCTTACTAAAATTTTAAGAGAATTCATTAAAGATGGACAGTATGATAATGAACAATAGATAGATATTTTTTTAGAAATGGGTTATAATTGTAATAGCGAGAGTGGTTATATGAGAAAGAATTTGATAAAACATCGTTATAAACCTTTTTCTAAAAATTGTTATGGATTAAATCCACTACAGAAGAAGAGAATGGGGGAAGTTCGTTTCCGCCAGTTTTCTGTATGTGTTTTGTGTTTGGTTTTGGGTATTTGTCTTATGGCATTTTATCAAATGCTTTTTTTACCACGTATTTCTTTAGAAGGAAAAAGTATTGTTGAAGTTGAATATCAAGATAAATATAAGGAACCTGGATTTTCATCTAGTTATCAAGGAAAAGATATTAGTTCTAGAGTATCGGTATCTGGAAATGTTGATACGTCAAAAATAGGAGAATATCCTATTACTTATCAAGTTACTTATCATGGTGTTACTACTACTAAAACAAGAATTGTTAGAGTTGTAGATTCTGTTGCCCCAAAGATTGAATTTCAGTCTTCTAAGAAAAATTTATATGTTTGTCCTAATACAAAGTATTTATTTGATGATTATAAAGCGTATGATAATTATGACGGTGATATTACTGAAAAAGTTGAAGTAAGACAAGTAGGTAATATTATGAAATACTGGGTAAAAGATTCTTATGGTAATAAAACTGTCGTTGAAAGAAAAGTTCATTATCAAGATATTGATGCTCCTACTTTAACTTTGGATTCTCCAACAACAATTATGTTAAATGTTGGTGATTCTTTTTCGGATTCTACTTATCATGTTTCTGATAATTGTAGTGATGATGTTAAAGTTAAAATTAGTGGAGATGTTGATACTAGTCAAGTAGGAGAATATCATCGAATTTATAAGGCCAAGGATTCTTCTGGTAATGTTACTAAAGTGGATCAAAAAGTAGTTGTTATGGAACCAGTTAAAAAAGGAGTTATTTATTTAACTTTTGATGATGGCCCTAGAAGTGGAACGACAGATATTATTTTAAATGTACTTAAAGAAAAGGGTGTGAAAGCGACTTTCTTTGTGACTAGTAATGGTCCTGATGATTTGATTAAGAGAGCTTATGATGAAGGTCATTCTATTGGTTTACATACTGCTAGTCATGATTATTCTGTTGTGTATGCTTCCGTAGATTCTTATTTTCAAGATTTACAGATGGTATCTGATCGGGTAGAAAGAATTACTGGTGAAAAATCTATGTTAATTCGTTTTCCTGGTGGCTCTAGTAATACTATCAGTAAAAAATATTGCCCTGGTATTATGAGTGAATTAACACAGGAAGTTCTTAATAGGGGATATCGTTATTATGATTGGACAATAGATTCTAGAGATGCTGAAGGTGGTAAGTTTACGGCAGATGAGATTAGTGATTTTGTTACTTCTAAGCTTTCTCATGACAAGGTTAATATGGTTTTGATGCATGATGTTAAAGTTACGACAAAAGATGCAATTGGCAAAATTATTGATTATGGCAAGGCAAATGGTTATACGTTTGAAGCTATTACTCCATATACAGATATGGTTACACAGCATGTAAATAATTAGACTAATTTTGGAAAGTGGTGTATAATGTTTGGTAGGTGGTATTATGGGTATATTTAAACCTACAATGTATCGAAAGGATATTTTCGATATAGATTATCAAAAATTAAAAGAAAAAGGCATTCGTTGCCTTGTTTTCGACTTGGATAATACTTTAGGATTAATTGATCATGAAAGATGTCCTTTGAAGACTAGAAAACTTATTAAAGATTTACAAAAAGATTTTTTAATTTTTATTGCATCCAATAATAGTTATAGTCGTATTAAACCTTATATGGAGGACTTAGGGGTTGGTGGTGTTGCTTGGTGTATGAAACCATCAACTAGAGGTCTTAGAAAGATAAAGAGAAAGTATAATGTAAAGAAAAAAGAAATGGCTATGATTGGAGATCAGATTGTAACGGATGTACTTGCTGGTAAAAGATTTCATATTATGACAATTTTAGTAGATCCTTTAGGAAAAAAAGATTTAAAGATTACAGGACTTAATCGATATTGGGAAGATAAAATTGTTCGTAAATATGAAAAGCGTGGCGAATTTAAGAGAGGTAATTATTATGACTAGTGAAAAGAAATGTTTGGGATGCGGTGTGGTATTACAAGATGAAAATATTTTACAAGAAGGATATACAACTAGTTTAGAAAATGATATTTGTCAAAGATGTTTTCGTATGAAAAATTATGGAGAATATCAGATGATTGCTAAATCTAATGAAGAATATATGTCTATATTGAAAAGTGTAGGAGAAACGAAAGATTTGGTTTTATACATTACGGATTTATTAAATATTGATAAAGATATTGCTGAGGTTCGAAAAGCACTTCCTAATAAAATGATTTTAGTTTTAAATAAGAAAGATGCTTTGCCAAAATCTGTAAAGGAAGAAAAACTAATACAATATTTTAAAGATATGGATTTAAACTTTGAAGAAATTATTGTTGTTAGTGTTAATAAGAATTATAATATTGATTATTTATTAAAGAGAATTAAATTTTATCAAACTAGTAAGACAGTTTATGCTGTTGGGCATACCAATGCTGGTAAAAGTAGTTTAATTAATAAGTTAATAAAAAATTATTCTGACAAAACACAAGAGTTAACGATGTCTCCACTTCCATCTACTACTTTGAATACTATTACGATAGAAATTAATGATTATTTAACTTTAATTGATACTCCAGGGCTTGTTGATCAAGGCTCTATATTAAATATCGTAGATTCTAAGATGGTTAAAAAGATTTCTCCAGTGAAAGAAATTAAACCAAAGACTTATCAAGTTCGTAAGAATCAATCTATTATTATTGAAGATTTCTTAAGAGTTGATTATGTAGATGGAGTTAAAAATAGTTTTACGTTGTATGTTTCTAATGCTTTAAAAGTAAAACGTTTATTGAACTCAAATAATAGAGATGATTTGAAACATTTGAATAAGACTACATATCATGTAAAGTATGGAGAAGATTTGGTTGTTTCTGGACTTGGATTTATTAAGATGGTTGATAAATGTGAAATTGATGTTTATATTGATCAGAATGTGGATACATTTTTAAGAAAGAACTTAATTTAATAAGTTCTTTTGTTGTTTTTACAATCATATTAGTGTATAGTTATACTAAGGAGTGGTTTTATGTATTGTACTAAGTGCGGTAAACAAATAGATGCTCAATCACAGTTTTGTCCTTATTGTGGAGCAAGTGTAAGTACTATTAGTGAATCTAATGTTAATACGAATGCTGCTACTGTTCAGTTAATTGTAAGAAGAAAAAAGAGGTTTTATGGGTCTTTGGTTCCTTATAAATTTTATATTGATAAGCAGTTAGTTGCTAGTATATCCAATGGAGAAGAAATGAATTTTTCTATTGCACCTGGTGTTCATTCTTTGACTTGCGATTTATGGAGTGGTGTAGGAGAGTGTCAAATTCAAGTTCCAGATGGTGTTCGTAAAGTGGTTGTTGAAATCCGTTTAAAAGTTGGATTGTTAACAAATAAAATTGAAATTGTAGAAGTGGAGAGGAGTAATTAATATGTTTTGTAGAAATTGTGGTAGTCCAATTAATCCAGGGGAGGCATTTTGTAGTAAATGTGGTACAAAGGTAGATGCTAATACTAATACTGTAAATCAAAATACAAATGTTCCTGTTCAGGATTCTAAGGCTGGAAAGAATAATTCTATGGCAATTGTAGCTTTTGTTTTTAGTTTATTAGGCTTGTTGGTTGCTGGGCTTCCTTGTGGTATTTTAGCAGTATGTTTAGGGGTTTCTGCTAGAAACCATATCAAAGCTTTTCCAGAAGAAAAAGGAAATGGATTTGCTATGGCTGGAATTATTATTGGTATCTTTGATATTGTAGCAGTCGTATTACAACTTGTTTTGTTGTAAGATAAAAGGATAAAAAATTATCCTTTTTTTATTTGGATAGTAGAAAAAAAGGCTCATTTATGATATAATTAGAAATGTTTTATAGGAAGTGGTGTCAATGAATAACGAACTTGCAAATGAAATACGTAGTAAAGTTGATATTGTTGATGTCATTGGTGAGAGAATACCACTTGTAGCGCGGGGAAAGAATTTTTTTGGTGTATGTCCGTTTCATGATGATTCGAATCCTTCTTTATGTGTTTCTAGGGAAAAACAAATTTATACTTGTTTTTCTTGTCATGCTACTGGTAATGTTTATACTTTTTTGATGAATTATGAACATATGGATTTTCGTGAGACTTTGCGTTATTTAGGAGAAAGAGTAGGAGTAGATGTTTCTTCTATTCATGTTGCTAGAAAAAATACGAAGTTTACTCCTTTTTATGATGCTTATTCTTTTGCCTTAAAATATTTTCAAAACAATTTACTATCTAAGATAGGAAAAGATGCTAGAAATTATTTAGCAGATAGGAAAATTGATGAAGATGTTATTAAAGAATTTGAAATTGGATTATCTTTAGAGAGTAGTGATGATTTAACAAAGTTACTTACCAGTAAAAAATATGAACTTTCTACGTTAAATCAAATTGGCCTTTCTAGTGATGCTAGAGATGTTTATATTGATCGTATTATGTTTCCTTTGTATGACTTAACTGGAAAAGTTGTTGGATTTAGTGGAAGAATTTATAAAGATAATGGCTTAAATAAATATTTAAATACTAAGGAGACTCCAATCTTTAAAAAAGGACAGTTGTTGTATCATTATCATATTGCTAGAGAAGAATGTCGTAAAGCTAAATCTGTTATTGTTATGGAAGGCTTTATGGATGTTATTCGGGCTAGTACGATTGGTGTTAGAAATACGGTAGCTTTAATGGGAACTGCACTTACGCATGAACAATTACAATTGATTAAAAGACTTTCTACGAATATTATTTTATGTTTAGATGGTGATGATCCTGGAGTTCATGCAACACTTTCTGTTGGAGATATGTTTTTAGATGAAGGAATTGAAGTTAAAGTACTTCCTCTTCCTAATCCTGATGATCCAGATAGTTTTATTTTAAATCAGGGTAAAGAAAAATTTATGAATCTTTTAGAAAGTGCAGTTACTTTTAATGATTTTAAATTAAGAAAGTTAAAAGAAAAAGTAGATTTTCGAAGTGATGAGGAAACCGCTAATTATATTAATCAAGTTTTAAAAGAAACTACTAAGGTACAAGATTCAATTAGAGTTGAGATTATATTAAAAAAACTTGCAAAAGAATTTGATTTGAGTTATAATACACTGGAAATGCGATTTCGCGAACTTGAAAAACCAAAACCAAAAGATGTACCAGTAGTTGTTACTTATAATAAGAAAGAAAAGAAAAAAACAAAGTATGAAAAAGCAATGGAACAAATTCTTTATTTTATGTTGAATAACGATTGGGTTATTAGTCAATTTGAAAAAGAAAGAATTATTTTTCCTAATGAAGAAAGTCGTTTATTAGCAAGTGAAATTGTTTATTATTATACGACGTATGGAAATATTAATGTTCCAGATTTTTATACTTATGTTCAAGATAAAGACGAAGTTGTAAATTTTCTTAACGATATTTTGGCTTCAAATTATTTAGAATCTACTACGAAAGATGAATTGTTTAAGTATTTTGGAGTGATTCGGGAATATAGTCGCACTCAAGAGATTAAGAGGCTAACAGATTCATTGAAAAAAGAAGTAGATCCTATGGAACAAGCTAAGATTGCTGAGAAGATTCGGAAGTTACGGATAGGAGATAATAAGAATGGTTGGAGAAATTAAAACAATTGATGAGAGAAAGCAAAAATTACTAGCGTTAGGAAAAAAACAGGGGTATATTACCTATGAGCAGTTAGCTGATGAATTAAAAGGGTTAGATGTAGATAGTGATACACTAGATGATCTTTATAATGCTTTGATGGAAGCTGAAATTGATATTGTTTCAGAAGATGGTAGTGATGATGTCAGTGGAGAAGAAATTACAGAAGATGTTCCAGTTGAAAATTTGACTTTATCTAAGGATGTTAAGATTAATGATCCGGTTCGTATGTACTTAAAGGAGATTGGACGTATTAATTTGCTTACTTCAGATGAAGAGTTTGAATATGCTAAAAGAGCTGAAGAAGGAGATGAAGAAGCTAAGAGAATGCTTGCTGAATCTAATCTTCGTTTGGTTGTTAGTATTGCTAAAAGATATGTTGGTCGTGGAATGTTATTCTTAGATTTGATTCAAGAGGGTAATATTGGTCTTATGAAGGCTGTAGATAAGTTTGATCCAACAAAGGGATATAAATTTTCTACTTATGCTACATGGTGGATTCGTCAAGCTATTACTCGTGCAATTGCGGATCAAGCTAGAACAATTCGTGTACCAGTTCATATGGTTGAAACAATTAATAAATTGGCACGTGTACAACGTCAATTAACACAAGATTTAAATCGTGAACCTACAGATGAAGAAATTGCTAAAAAGTTAGGAATTTCTATTGAGAAGGTTCGTGAAGTATATAAAATTTCTCAAGATCCTGTATCTTTAGAGACTCCAATTGGTGAAGAGGATGATTCTCATTTAGGAGATTTTATTAAAGATGAGAGAACTATGGGGCCAGAAGAATATGCAACGATTGAGATGTTAAAAGAAGAACTTCAAGGAGTATTAGGTACTCTTACTGATCGTGAAGAAAAGGTTTTACGTTTACGTTTTGGACTTGATGATGGACAATGTCGTACTTTGGAAGAAGTTGGTCAAATCTTTGGTGTTACGCGTGAAAGAATTCGTCAGATTGAAGCAAAGGCATTACGTAAATTAAGACATCCATCTCGTTCTAGAAAATTAAAGGATTTTTTAACTGACTAATGAAAATTAATGATAGATTGAAAGTAATAGGGGATTTAGTGGAAGCTAATTCCTTTTGTTTAGATGTTGGATGTGACCATGCTTTTTTGGATATTTATTTAGTTCAAAAAAATCAAAATATTAGGGCTATTGCCAGTGATGTTGCGGAAGGCCCTTTAAAGCACGCAAGAGATAATATCAAAAAATTTCATTTGGAAGATAAGATAGAGTGTCGTCTTGGTAATGGATTAGATACTTATTCTGATGGTATTGATACTATTATTATTTCTGGTATGGGTGGAAGAGCTATGATAGGTATTTTTAAAGCTCATATGGAAGTATTAAGAAAGGTTGATACTATTATTCTTAGTCCTAATAATTATCAGGTGGATGTAAAAAGGTTTTTATGTAGACATAAATTTTATATTGCTGATGAAAAACTTGTTAAAACTGGTAAGTATATTTATCAAGTACTTGTTTTTAAAAAAGGTAGAAAGCGTTATAGTAAAAAAGAGTATTTTATGGGTCCCGTTTTATTACAAAAAAAGGGAAAACTTTTTATAGATTATTATCAGAGAGAATATATGTCTAGAAAGATATTGTTAAAGGTATTACCTAAGAATTATAGATGGAAGAAGTTTGTTACTAAGAGAGAAATGAAGATGATAGAAGAAGAAATTAATGTTAAGTGATACTTCTTCTTTTTTTTGTGTTATACTTTATGAAATGAGGTGTAGTTATGAAAGAAGAATTTATAAAGTTACAGAAAGAAAATCCAGATTATTCTTTGGATCAATTACTTTATCATACTTATCAAGGGATGAAAACAGATTTACCGTTTGAACAAGTAAAGAGTGAAATTTTGGATGAGTTGCAAATGGATGAGATGGAGTATTATCTAAAAAATGTTAATCCTAAACTTCGTGAATATGTAGAAGAGAATGTATTTCCGTTGTGGGAGGCAAATGATAAAGGCCATGGACCTATTCATAGAACAGAAGTTATTCGTAGAATTTTTGCGTTAAATGAAACTTTTCATCTAGATCTTGACCCTAATATTCTTTTTACTATTGCTAGTTATCATGATGTTGGTAAATATATTGATCATAAGAGACATCACTTAATTGCAGCAGAAAAATTTATGGAGGATGTCGGTATGAGAAGATTTTTTACAGATGATGAACGAACGATAATTAAAGAAGCGATTGAAGATCATCGGTCTTCTAAAGAGGATGAACCTAGGAGTGTATATGGGAAATTGATTTCTTCTGCTGATAGGAATACTACCATAGAAATGGTTTTTATTCGTAGTTTTTTTGTTGCGAAAGATAGAATGCCAGATATGAATATAGAAGAGTATTTGGATTATACGGTAAATAGATTAAGAAATCGATATGGAGAAGAAAATCCAGAGAATATGTTTTTTGAAGATGAAGTTTATCAAGTGTTTTTAAAAGATATGAGAAATTTACTTTCTAGACCAGATGATTTTAAAGATTTATATTGTGAGGTAAATCATGTTACAGATCGTAGTGAAAATGTTGATGTTTATCCTGGTGTTGTAGAATATGGTAAAGTTTATCAAAAGCTCTAATTCTTATTAGAGTTTTTTCGTTTTTATGGTATAATTTTAGTTAGAATAGGAGTGGCTAGCGTGACAAGAGAGTTAAAATCGTTGGTATTTAGTATGTTTTATAACTTTTTTATTGCGATTATTAAGTTGTTTGGTGGAATATATTTTCATCTAGGAAGTTTATTTGCTGATGGACTACATACTTTGAGTGATTTTATTACTGATTTTGTTTCTTTTTTAGGTGTTAAGCTTTCTAAAAAGCGTCCCACAAAAAGTCATCCATTTGGTTTTGGAAGGATTGAATATTTAACGAATTTATTTGTAGGAATGTTACTTGTTTGTTTAGCTATTTTTATTATTATTTCTGGTTTTACTAGTAAAGTTGTCGTTCCTAATAATATGGTTTTTTTCTTGTTGCTTACAGTTTTTGTATTAAAACTTGTGGTATTGATTTACTTACATTATGCAACTCACAATATTCGTAGTCAGGTTTTAATTACATCTTATCGAGAATCTAAGGCTGATTTATATTCTACTATTATTGTTTTTTTTGTTGTCTTACTTTTAAAGTTTTCAAATCTTTATCCAGCATTAGAATATGCTGACATGATAGGGGCTAGTCTTATTGGAATTATGGTCTTGTCTATGGCTTTGCATATCTTATTAGAAAATATTATGTCTTTGTTAGGGGAAGCAGAAGTGGATTCTTCTTTGGAAGAAGATATTCGTCATTTTATTTTAGATTATAGAGGAGTAGAGGATACTAGATTTACTTTAATTAAATATGGTGATTATTATCAGATTCATGTTATGTTGCAAGTAAAGAAGGGGCTTAGTTTGCAAAGAATTACGAATTTAGAGAGAAGAATTAAAGAGGGACTTGTTCGTCATCGTTCTTTTCATATTAAATATCCAACTATTTATGTTACTTCTAATCTTTCATTAGAAAAATAAAAACTCCAGTTTTTCTGGAGTTTTTTTAATGATGAAATACTTCTTTTTCATAATGTAGAATGTTTCCTGTTTTTGAGATATCAAAATCATATTCGTATGTTGCATCTTTCCACTCAATTTCGTACATTCCTTGTCCATCATGATCTATTTCTGCTTTTATTAAAGTTACGTCATCTTTATTTAAGTTTGCATGTTGTAAAGAAATTTCTTTTGCTTCTTCTAGAGTGATTTCATTTTGGGTTGCATTACCATTTTGATTGTTATTGTTTGATGAACCTTGTCCGTTTCCATTATTTGTTGTTGTGTTATTTGTCGTAGTATTGTTGTTTGTTGTATTTAGTGGATAGTCTGTATAGATTACTTTTCCTTCTTTAGCATCTACTTTAGCTTCATATTCATGATTGTTGTAGTAGAAGTCTATTTCATATTGACTATTTTCCATTTCTAAATCTACGTTTTCAAAATATAGGTCATCTTCCTTTATATTGATGTATTCTGCAAGGCTTTCTTTTGCTTCTTCCTTTCCGATGTAGGCAACATTTATGTAGATTAAAAATCCTACACCTAATATTAGCACAACCGCTACAATCCCCAATAAAATCTTGGCCCATTTTGGCATATTCTTCACCTCGATATTATTGTACTAAAGATTCTATTGTTTGTCTATTTATTTCTTATTTATACCAATCATTCCACCAAGAATTGATGTTAATAGAATAATACCATCATATAAGATAATTCTTAATTTTATATCTTGTTTTGTTATTAATGAAATTAGCGTGAATAAAATAATTATTAGACCACCTAATTTCATTCCTTCTAAAAATCCCTTTTGCGTTGCTTTTTTTCCTAATAAAATTGAACTTACTAGTAAAGGAAGCAAGATTAATAATAGTTTGAATAATTCATAAATATTATTTGGTATTATATCAAAGTAATAGAGTGTTGTTGTTAGTAAAATACATAAGAAGATAGAAAGTATTGTCAATAAGAAATGAATGGTATATTTTTTTATAATTTCCATAGTCCACCTCAATTCATTTTATGTTTAGGTATAAATTTTATGAAATGATTTAAACTAATGGTAGGTGATACTATGTCTTATATAATTGTTTTAGGTAAAACTTTATTTTTTTATTTTTTAATTACGGTTATTTATCGTATTATGGGAAAAAGAGAAGTGGGAGAACTTTCTATTATGGATTTGATTGTGTCTATTTTTATCGCAGAGTTAGCAGCTATTTCTATTGATAATTATAAACAAAATATACTTTTATCTGTTCTTCCTATCGCAGCACTTGTTGTGATTCAGATTGTGATATCTAGACTATCTTTTTCTCATTCTACTATAAGAAGTATTTTAGATGGAGATCCGTCTATGATTATTGAAAAGGGTAAGGTTAATTTTAATGAGATGTTAAAACAAAGGTATAATTTGGATGATTTGTTGGTACAACTTAGAAATCGAGGTATTAAGTCCATAGAAGAAGTAGATTATGCTATTTTGGAAACTAGTGGTAAGCTTTCGGTTTTTAAAAAGAGTGAGGATAAAAAGAGAATTTATCCGTTACCTATTATTATAGATGGAAAGATACAAAAGGACGTTTTATTTCAGATAGGAAAAGACTCTACTTGGCTATATAATATGTTACGAAAAGAAAATTATCAGTTAGAAGATGTATTTTATGGTTTTTATCAAAAGAGTCATTTGTTTTTAATTCGTAAAGAAGCAATTAAGTGACAATATTTTCATATTTATTATGATACATTTTTCTTGGTGATGGTATGAAAAAAATTGTTATTGGTTTCCTTCTTTTTTTAATTGTATTTCCTTTTTTTTCTGTTACGAATGAGAAAGAAGAAGTAGAAGAAAATCGGGGGATATTTATTAGTTATATTGAACTTTCTAGATTGTTGAAAGGAAAAAGTGAAGATGTTGGAAAAGAAAATGTTACTTCAGCTATTTCTAATGTAGAGGATTTGGGCTTTAATACCATATTATTACAGGTCCGTAGTTTTAGTGATGCTATTTATGAGTCTCAGTTATTTCCTTGGAGTAGTGTTGTTAGTGAAGTGGAAGGAGAGGCTTATTCTTTTGACGTTTTATCCTATTTTTTAAAAGAGTGTCATAAGAAAAAGATTAAATTGTATGCTTGGATTAATCCTTTTCGTATTCGTGGTGATTTAGATATTAGTGATATTTCTTCTAAAAATCCAGCTTATTCTTATTTGGGAAGTAGTAATGTTTATTCTTCAACAGGAATTTATTATAATCCTGCTAGTAAGAAGGTACAGAATCTAATTATAAAAGGAGTAGAGGAATTAGTAAAAAATTATGAAGTTGATGGGGTGTTGTTTGATGATTATTTTTATCCTACTACCAATACAGATATTGATTCATCTGAATATTCTACTTATTTAAAACAAAATCCTAGTGCTTCTTTGGAAGAGTTTCGGTTAACTCAGATATCTAAGTTAATTAAAAGAGTTCATTCTGTTTGTCAAAAGTATGATGTATTGTTTGCGGTTTCTCCTGACGGAAATATTGATAATAATTATCAAAAGCATTATGCAGATGTACGTTTGTGGGGAAGTAGTAAGGAATATGTAGATGTTTTAATGCCACAGATATATTATGGATTTTATAATGGAGCCAAAGATTTTTATTCTACTTTAGGAGAGTGGGAAGAAATTACTAAAAAGGTAGTACTAATGCCAGTTCTTGCTTTTTATAAAGTAGGTACGGTTGATAATTTTGCGAAAGAAGGAAAGGAAGAATGGGTAAATTCTTCTGATATTATTATGAGAGAAATTTTACTTTCTAGAAATGCTAAATGTTATGAGGGATTTTCTTTGTTTCGATACGATTATTTGTTTCAAGATGAGTTGTTTACACATTCTACTATGGCTGAAGTAAAAAATATGAAAAAAGTTTTAAAATAATATTTTCATTTATGCTATAATGAGAATAGGGTGATGAAGATGAAGTTAAATAAAAAAGGGTTTACTTTAATTGAATTGTTGGCAGCAATGGTTATCTTGGCTGCTATTATGGTAATTGCGGTACCAAATGTTATGGGAATTTTAAATAATAGTAAAGCAGATGCTTATGTAGAAGATGCTAAAAAGTTATTGTCTTTAGCAGAGTATAAATTTCGAAGTGATCAAACACTTAGACCAGCACCTGGTCAGTGTGTTATATTAACATTAGGATATTTGGATAATTCTGAATTTTCTAATTCACCTAATGGTGGTGCTTATGAAAAGGATAATTCCTATGTTGTTATAAGAAACGAAGGAAGTACGGGTAATAATAAATTTGTTTATTATGTTACATTAGATGAAAAGATTGATGGTGGTTCTCATCGTGGTATTTCCTATGCTACTTATGAAAATTTATATACAAAAGAAAATACTGATTTAGTAAAAAATGGTAGTGGTACTTCACCTTTGAAGTCTTATAGTTCTATAGGATGCGGTACTGTAAAAAAATCAACTGATGCATAAAATGTAAACCGATTTGTCAATTTTCGTGTTATAAAAAAAATTATATTGCAAACTGAAAAAATTAATTGTATGATTGATATGTAAGATAAAATAAAGGAGGATAATTTAAATGAAAAAATTAAACAAAAATGGTTTTACATTAATTGAGTTGTTAGCTGTTATTGTTATTATGGGTATTTTGATGATGGTTGCAATTCCTGCTATGACTCGTTATATTGAAAATTCAAGAAAGGATACATTTATTGATACAGCTAAACAATATGTTAACTCTGTAAGAAACATGTGGTCTTCTGATAGTTTAGCTTGTGATGTTGCAGGTGGTACTAGTATCGTTAGTGGTGCCGTTGGAGATGGTGATTACTACGTTGTAATCGATTCTAAAAACGATCCTAATGGATTAATTGATTCTGGTGGTAAGTCATCTTGGGGTAATCGTGAAGTATTAGGTTATGTTCATGTTAAAGTTTCATCTACATCAGGTAAAGCTAAGACAACTTATGGTATTTATTTAACTGATGGTGAACATGGTACAGATGGTGAATTATATCAAGCTGATTCTAAATTATCTCGTGGTAATATTTTAACAACTGGTGCTCATAAATTTGCTGATGCTGCTGCTGTTGATACTTTAGCAAAGAAAACTACAGCTAGTGATGGTAAAGCTGAAGCACCAGCTTATACTAGATGTATTGCTAACTAATTAGTTTTATAAAGACTTCTTTGGAAGTCTTTTTCTTTTTGTTTATTTTTGTTATACTTAGATAGGAGGTAATAAGATGTTAATTATTGGTAGTCATGTTGGATTTAAAAAAGATAGTCAGCTTCTTGGTAGTTTAAAAGAAGCTTTGAGTTATGGGGCTAATACTTTTATGTTTTATACTGGGGCTCCACAAAATACGAGTCGTTATCCAATTCAAGATGGTCTTACTTTAGAGGCTATGACGTTGATGAAGGAGAAGGACTTTGATTATTCTAAAGTTGTTGTTCATGCACCTTATATTATTAATTTAGCTAATGATAAGGATCCGGATAAGTTTATGTTTTCTGTACGTTTTTTACAGGAAGAGCTAGAACGTTGCGAGTTACTTGGTATTCGAGCTATGGTTTTACATCCAGGAAGTCATGTTGGTCTTGGAATGGATACTGCTATTTCTAATATTGCAAAAGGACTTAATATGATTTTAGGTACACATGATGTTACTGTTTTGTTAGAAACTATGGCTGGTAAAGGTACTGAGGTCGGTTCTTCTTTGGAAGAGATAAAAAGGATTATTGATTTGGTTGATGATAAATCTCATATTGGAGTTTGTTTAGATACTTGTCATTTAAATGATGCTGGATATGATATGAGTCAATTCGATGAGTTTTTAGATCAATTTGATTCTTTAATAGGTGTTGATAAAATTGGCTGTATTCATGTTAATGATAGTAAGAATTCAATTGGTGCTCATAAAGATCGTCATGAAAATATTGGCTTTGGTACCATTGGTTTTGATTCTTTGTTAGACGTTATCTATAATAAAAGAGTAGAAGATGTTCCTAAAATATTAGAAACTCCTTATGTTGATCGTACTTATCCACCATATAAATATGAGATTGAGATGATTCGTAAAAAGGAATTTGATTCTCATTTGATTGATAAGTTTAAGAGTCAGGAGATGTAGTATGGAACAGTTAGATATTTATGATGAGACTGGTAAGTTTTTGGGAGTAGAAGATAGAAATGTGGTTCATGAAAAAGGATTATGGCATAAGACAGTCCATTGTTGGTTATATGATTCTTATGGTAGAGTCTTTTTTCAGAGAAGAGCTGATCGTGGTACATTATATACAACAGCGTCTGGTCATCTTATGGCTGGAGAAACTGTACAAGATGGGTTTCATAGAGAAATTTTTGAAGAGATTGGAATTCAAATAGATAGTAGTGATGCATCTTTAGTAGGTGTTGTTCCATTTCGTATGGATAAAATAAAAAAAGATGGTAGTGAATTTCATGATAGAGCTTTTGCTAATGTTTATGTCGATTTATATGAAGGAAATTTTTTAGATTTTCATTTGGATACGAACGAAGTTTCCTCTCTTGTTTTAGTTTCTGCAGTTGATGCTTTATCCTTATTTGAAAAAGGTGAAGGTAGTATTCCTGGTATTGAAATTGATAGTCATAACCAAGCTGTGACTAAAGATATTTCTTTTTCAGAATTTTTAGTTAATGATGGAGAGACGGCAATTGAAAAATATGGTGATATTTTAAGAAAAATTATTAATATTACAAAAAAAGAAAAGTAGTTTTACTACTTTTTTATATGTATTTTTCTTTTGCTTCCTGATATAGAATATATAATTGTTGATATAAATTGGGATTTATTTTCTTTTTCAATTCTTCTAAACTTTTTTCGTTTCCCTCTAAAATTTCGCTATAATTTTTTATTATAAACTGGTATAATATATTTGATTCGGAGTCGTTTAGGATAATATTTACTTTCTTACCATATTCTTTTATGATGGAAGGAGATAATTTATCTATATTATTTTTTATTAATTCTTTATACATAGTTCACCTCATTTAAATTATATGAAATAAGTTTATAAAAATGTGGTAAAATAAGTATTAGTGAAAAGAGGGATAGCTTTTGAAAAAACTTAATTTAAATAAACCTGAGAGAAAAATTAACTATAACCAAATTACATCTAAAAGATTTGTTGTTTTTTTAGTTGTTGTTCTTCTACTTTTTGGTATTTTAGGAATTAAACTTTATACTGTTATGGTTGTTGATGCGAAAGATTATAAAGAAAATTTAGAGGAGTTATCTTATACTACCGTTGAAGGGACTAGTGCACCTCGTGGTAGAATTTTGGATAGAAATTATAATGTTATTGTTGATAATAAAGCAGTTAAGAGTATTACTTATAAAAAGGATAAGGATATTTCTACTAGTCGTATGATAGAACTTGCTTATGAAGTTTCTCCTCATTTGAATCTTTCTTATTCTAGTTTGACAGATCGTTCTAAAAGGGAATTTTATTTAGCTAAGTATCCTGATCAATGTAATGAGAAGATTACGAAAAAAGAAAGAGAAAAAGTTAAGATTGGTAAACTTAGTACGAATGATTTGGAAGAATTAAAAATAGAGAGAATTACAGAGGAAGAGTTAGCTACTTTTACTGATGCTGATTTAAAAGCAGCATATTTGTATTATTTAATGAATAAAGGTTATACTTATGATGAGAAGACGATCAAAGAAGAAGCAACAGATGAAGAATATGCTTATATAGCTGAACATAATAGTGAGTTGGATGGTTTTAATACAGTGTTAGATTGGGAAAGAGTATATCCTTATGGTGATACTTTTCGTAGTATATTAGGTACTGTTTCTACTACTACACAGGGACTTCCTGCTGAGGAGAAAGATGAGTATTTAGCAAAAGGTTATGCTTTGAATGATAGAGTTGGTCTTAGTTATCTTGAGAAAGAATATGAGGAATATTTACGTGGTGAAAAAGCAGAATATGAAGTTGTTAATTCTCATGAGTTAAAATTAATTAAAGAAGGTAAACGTGGTAATGATATTGTGTTATCTATTGATATTAATTTACAACAAGAGTTAGAGAGAATTTTAACAGAACAAGTTTTAAAAGCTAAGACAGAACCTAATACGGAGTATTATGATCATTCTAGTGTTGTTATTCAAGATCCTAATACAGGTGAGATTTTAGCTATGGCTTCTAAGAAGATAGTTGGAGATAAAGTGGTAGATAATACTACTAGTATTTTGACTTCTCCTATTACACCTGGTTCTGTTGTTAAGGGGGCTTCGATGTTAGTTGCTTATAATACTGGGGCTGTTAAAATAGGAGAGTATATGGTTGATGAATGTATTAAGGTTGCTGGTACTCCAGAGAAGTGTTCTTCTAAAACTTTAGGAAGAATTAATGATATTACTGCATTGGCTAAGAGTAGTAATGTTTATCAATTTAAGGCTGCTATTCGTGTTAATGGACAAGAATATTCTCGGGGGATGAAACTTAATTTTAATCAAAGTGCTTTTGATACTTATCGTAATATGTACCATTCTTTTGGATTAGGAGTGAAAACAGGGATTGATTTACCAGTTGAAAGTTTAGGCTATAGTTCAGAAGATACTGCAGCTGGTAATTTATTGGATTTTGTTATGGGACAGTATGAAACTTATACACCAATTCAATTATCACAATACATTAATACAATTGCTAATGGTGGAAGTAGGTTAGTTCCTCATTTGTTAAAAGAAGTTCATGCTTCGACGGAAGATTCTTCTTTGGGAGAGACTATTTTAACGGTTGAGAAGAAAGTATTGAATACAGTAGATACTAAATCAGAATATATGGCTAGAGTTAAGGAAGGTTTTTATGCAGTTATGCATTCTTCTGGTGGATATGGACGAGGTTATATTGATGATAAATGGGATGCAGCTGGTAAGACCGGTACTTCTCAAAGTTTTATTGATACAGACAATGATGGCGTTATTGATACAGAGACCATTACCTCTTCCTTTGTAGGTTATGCTCCAGCTAATAATCCTGTTATGAGTATTATGGTGACATCACCAGATTCTTCTCATCCAAATTCTAGCACTGACTATGCTAGTTTGGTTACTTTGCATATTACAAAAGAAGTTACTAATAAATTCTTTGAGTTATATGGATATTAGGAAAAACTCTTGCTTTTTCCTTTTTCTTTTGCTATAATTTAGATTGCAATTATGCCAAGTAGAGAAAAAGCGTTAAAAAGCTTTTGCTTTTTTACATTTTTCTGATATAATACCTATAGACGTGTAAGGAGGGATAGAAATGGCTAAAGAAGGAAAAAGACAAATGAAGACTCTTTTTTGTACCGAGTGTAAAGAAGAAAACTATAGAAAACCTAGAAATGTACAAAATACTACAGAACGTCTTGAAATTAGTAAATATTGTCCTAAATGTAGAAAACATACAGTACATAAGGAAAAGAAATAAAATAAGTTAACCACTTATTTTTAATTTTATATAGGGAGTGAGTATAATGATTAGTACAAATGATTTAAAAAACGGTATTACTATCGAAGTAGAAGGTGCTATTTATGTTGTTATGGAGACACAACATGTTAAACCTGGAAAGGGAGCTGCTATTGTAAAGGCTAAACTTAAAAATTTAAGAACTGGATCTATTATTGAAAAGACTTTCAATGCTGGTGTTAAAGTAGCAACTGCTCATATTGATAAACAATTAATGCAATACTTATATACTATGAGTGATGTTTACTATTTTATGAATATGGATACTTATGAACAATTAGAATTATCTAAAGACATTATTGGTGATAATGCTAAATTCTTAAAAGAAAATATTGAAGTTTATATTACTATGTATGAAGGCGAAGTATTAGGTATTGATTTACCAGATAAAGTAGAATTAACAGTTACTCGTACTGAAGCTGCTGTTAAAGGTAATACAACAAATAATGCTATGAAAGATGCTGAAGTAGAAACTGGATATACAGTAAGAGTTCCTTTATTTATTGAAGAGGGAGAAAAGATTATTATATCTACTAGTGATGGTAAATATGTATCAAGAGCGTAAGCTCTTTTTTTTGTCTATTTTTTGTCTATTTTTATAAAACCCTATTTTTCTTATACTTTTTTGTAGTATAATATGTTTAGATGATAGAAACGGAGTAGTTGTTTATATGGCAAAGAAAAAAAGAAAAAAACAATCTAAAAAAGGTTTTGAATATAAATTAGAGCTAATTGGTTTACTATTGTTATTAGCTTCTATTCTTGGTATTGGTAAATATGGACCTGTTGGAAGAATGATTGCATCTTTTGCATTGTTTTTGATTGGTTCTATTTACATGGTTTTGTTGATTGTATTTTTTATTGTTGGTGCTTATTTATTAGTAAAACGTGAATGGCCTGACTTTTTTTCTACAAAGTTGATAGGTATTTATGTTTTTGTATTAGGTTTTTTAATTATTATGCATCAAGATTTTGTTTTGCAGAATGATGGAAATATGATGCTTATTTTTAGAGCGACTATCGATCAATTAGTAGCTGGTTTTCATGGAATTATGAATACTGGTATTTTAGAGGATTGGTTCTCTGTTGGTGGGGGTATCATAGGTGGCGTTTTTGCTATGGTGTTTGATAAGTTATTTTCTTATACTGGAATGCAAATTGTTGCCTGGGTATTTATGGTTGTAGGTTTCTGTTTATTTACTGGATTTTCTATCTTAGATTATGTAAAAGAGAAATTTGAGGTGTCTAAAGAAAGAAGGGCTATGGCTAAAGAGGAGAAGAAAGAAAAGAAAAGTAAAGATGGTAAAAAGGCCGTTATTATTAGTAATGGTGATGAAGATTTAGAAGAGGATACAGAAAATGTTGATGATAAGAAACATATTAAGATTACTAGTATTGACGAATTAAAGAAAGTCCCTGTCAAAGATGGTAATGTGGTTGAAAAAGCAGAGGCTCCTAAAGAAAATGTTGCAACTAATAGAGAATATCAGTTACCACCTTTAAGTTTGTTGAATCAACCAAAGAAGAAACAAAAAGAAACAGATGAAGCTTCTATTGAGAAAAATATTGAAACTTTGGAAAGAGTACTTCGAGATTTTAAGATTGATGGTAAGGTAGTAGAAGTTCATATCGGACCTACAGTTGCACAATATGAGTTAGAAATTGCTAGTGGTACTAGAGTTAATAAAATTACTAGTATTAACCGTGAAATTGCTTTAGCTCTTGCTAAGAAAGATGTTAGAATTGAGGCTCCTATTCCTGGTAAAAATACTGTAGGTATTGAGTTTGCCAATGATGTTGCAACACCAGTTAGTTTTTATGAGATTATCAGTAGTAAAAAGATGATGGATGCTATGGACAAAAAACTTATGGTACCTCTTGGTAAGAGTATTATGGGTGATATTGGTGTTTGTGAAATTAATAAAATGCCACATATGTTAGTGGCTGGTACTACTGGTTCTGGTAAATCTGTATGTATTAATGGTATTATTTGTTCTATTTTGATGAGAGCTAGACCTGATGAAGTAAAACTTGTTATGGTAGATCCTAAGGTAGTTGAACTTTCTGTTTATAATGGTGTTCCTCATTTGATGTGTCCAGTTGTCTCTGATCCTAAAAAGGCTGCTGTTGCTTTAAGTAAAATGGTAGCAGAGATGGAAAGACGTTATGAGACATTTAGTGAGACAAAGACTAAGAATATTGAATCTTATAATGCTTATATTGAAAAATGGAATGAAGAACATAAGGCTGATGGTGTTACGAAGGCTAAACTTCCTTATATTGTTATTATTATCGATGAGCTTGCTGATTTGATGATGGTAGCTGCAAAAGAAGTAGAAGATTCTATTCTTAGAATTACTCAAAAAGCTCGTGCTGCAGGAATTCATTTGATTGTTGCAACACAAAGACCATCTACTGATGTTATTACTGGTTTGATCAAGGCTAATATTCCATCTCGTATTTCATTTGCTGTTGGATCTGGTGTAGATTCACGTACTATTTTGGATCAAACAGGAGCTGAAAAATTGCTTGGTAAAGGTGATATGTTATTCTTACCAATTGGTGTTAATTCTCCAACTCGTATTCAAGGTTCATTTATTACAGATGATGAAATAAAGAGAATTATTGACTTTACTGTAGAGCAACAAAAAGCTCAATATGATGAATCATTGATGAATTTGGATGCTAATGATCATAATGTCAGCAATGCTAGTGGTGTTGAATTCGGCGATGCTGCAAATGATGAGGATCCATTATATAATGATGTGGTTCAGTTTGTTATAGAAAATCAAAAAGCAAGTGCTTCTTTGTTGCAACGTCGATTTAAACTAGGTTACAATAGGGCTGCTAGACTTGTCGATATGCTTGAAGAAAGAGGTATTGTTGGGCCTGCTAATGGAGCAAAACCAAGAGAAGTGTTGGTTCAGCTAGATGCTACAAATGAAGAAGAGTCTTCAGAAGAATAGAAAAGATAGAATTATCTTTTCTTTTTTCTTTTGTTGATTTATACTATGTCTGAAGGTGAGTTTATGAAAGTTAGGATTAATAAACGTTTTTTAGCTGCTCTTATTAGCGCTGGTCTTGTCTTTTCGCTTAGTGCTTGTAGTAGTGAGCAAAATACTAGTGTAGATACTTCATCTGTTTCTCAGGAGAGTGTAGATGATTCTCAATCTTTCAACCAGAATTTAGATGATTCAGTAGGCGATTTGTCTGTTTCAGAAGAGGAACCATTTGATTATTTTTCGTCTGATCTTTTAGAAGTAGAGGGATTAGTCGAAGGCAATCAACTGGCTGCTGTAAAAGATAAAGCAAAGGAAGTATTTGTAACTGGTGTTGATTTTATTTTTTATGATGAAGAAATTTCAGGAGTTACTTTTGATGAGTTAACAGATCAAGGAAAAGAAATTACTATGGATAATTTAGAATCGTTGGGAGATATGGTTGATTTTGTTGTTCCTGGTTGGCGAGAGGAATTATCTTATAAATATCAGGTGGCAAGTGATTTCGTTCATAGTGTTTATCTATCTGGATTAAATCAAATTAGAGAATATTTAGGCGACGAAAACTATGAGGCATTAGGTGAGATTAAAGATCAAATCTTAGGCGATTTTCATGATACTTATGATGGTGCAAAAGAACATGTAAAATCTTGGTATGAAAACTTTAGAAGTAAATAATTATCTTACTTCTTTTTATTTTATTTTTTTTTGATTCTTGGTATAATAAATAATGTAGAAAGAAGGTATGTTATGGCAACGCCACATATTGAAAGTAAATTAGAAGATATTGCAGAAGTAGTTTTAATGCCAGGAGATCCTCTTAGAGCTAAATATATTGCAGAAAATTTTTTGGAGGATGCTAAACTGATTAATACAGTTAGAAATATGTATGGATATACAGGTACTTATAAAGGAAAAAGAGTAACTGTTTTTGCGTCTGGAATGGGAGTTCCTAGTATTGGTATTTATTCTTACGAACTTTATAAATTTTATAATGTTCAAAAGATTATTCGTATTGGTACTAGTGGTTCTTTTCATAAAGACATTAAGATTTTAGATGTTGTATTGTCTACAGGTTCTTATTGTAAAAGTTATTTTGACCAATTGCTTGATAATCAAGATATTAATTATGTTGAGGCTAGTCATAGTTTAAATAAGCAAATAGAAGAAGTTGCAGCTAGTGAGAATATTCCATTAAAAGTTGGTAAAACTATTACTAGTGATGTATTTGATTTATATGCAGATAGTGAAGATGTATTTAAAGCTAATTTTCCAGGTGATGATTATTTATCTGTAGAAATGGAAGCGTTTGGTTTATTTTATATCGCTAAAAAACTAGGTAGAGAAGCAAGTTGTTTGATGACAGTTGTTGATTCTTTCTATGATAAGAGAAGTCTTTCTAGCGAAGAGAGAGAACAGTCATTAGATCAGATGATTCGCCTAGCACTTGAAGCAGCTATATTATAAAATTAGATTGGGGTGAAGTTATGGAATACGTAAAAAAAGATTTAGGGGCTTACCAATTACATTTAATTAAGACAAATCAATTTAAGACAATTACTGTTCGTGTTGCTTTTCGTAGTCCTGTTGTAAAAGAAGAAATCACGATACGTAATCTGTTGTGTGATATGTTTTTACAATCTAGTAGTAAATATCCTAGCAAACGAGATTTAACAATTGAGGCTCAAGAGTTATATGCTGCTGATATTCAGACTTATAATTCTAGATTAGGTAATTATAATAATTTAGATATTTATTTATCAGTATTACATGATAAATATACAGAAGAAGGTAATTTTAAGGAAGCATTGAAGTTTTTAAATGAAATTATTTTTCATCCTGATGTACATGCTCAAAAGTTTTCTCCTGAAAAATTAGAAATTGTAAAAAATACTATGAGAAGTAATCTTTCTTCTATTAAAGAAGATGGTGCTAGTTATAGTTTACTTCGTTTGTTTGAAGAAATGGATAAAACTAGGGTATCTTCTTACCGTATGGTAGGATATTTGGAAGATTTGGAAAAAGTTACACCAGAGGCATTATATCAATATTATCAGAAAATGATTCGTAGTGATTTAGTAGATGTTTTTGTGATTGGTGATATTGATTTTAAAGAGATGACAAAGTTGATTCGAGAAGCAATTCCTATTAAGACGGTTAAGAGACAAAGAGTTCCTTATTTACTTGAAGATATTCGTCCAAGAGCTAGACGATTGTTTGCGAAAGAAGTTATTGACACTTCTCAATCTAAATTAGCTATTGGTTGTAGATGTCACCATTTAACTACTTATGAGCGAAATTATGCTCTTACTTTATATAATATTATTTTAGGTGGAAGTGGAGATTCTAAGTTATTTAAAGAGGTTAGAGAAACTTATTCTTTATGTTATACCATTAATTCTGTTCCTAATAAATTAGATCATTTATTATTTATTCGAGCTGGAATTGATAAAGAAAATTACACTAAGACATTAGAACTTGTTGAGAAGATTTTAATGGATATGCGTAAAGGTAATTTTACGGAAGAAGATTTAAAAGTTGCGAAGGAATATTATTGTACTGCTTTGGATGAGGTAGAAGATAGCCCTAATCGTATTATGGATAATTATTATATGATGGAATTGTTAGGAACGGATGACTTAGAGGAAAAGCGTCGTAAGATTATGAAAGTTACTAAGATGGATGTTATGAAGGTTGCTAAAAAAGTAAAGATGGATACGGTATTTTTATTAGAGGGTGATAGTCATGAAGAAAATTAATTTAAAAGGTTTAGATTTGTCTGCTTATACGGAAACACTTTCTAATGGATTGGAAGTTATCTTTGTTCCTTTTGAAAAGAAATCTAATTATTTTATTAGTTATGCTACGAGATTTGGTTCTGAGATTACTAGTTTTATACCAGCAGGTGAAAAAAAGGCTCATAAGGTTCCGGATGGAATTGCTCACTTTTTAGAGCATAAAATGTTTGAACAGGAATCTGGAGAAGATCCATTTGCTTATTTTTCTAAAAGTGGTACTGGTTCTAATGCTTCTACTTCTTATGATAGTACACAGTATATCTGTTATGGAACAAAGAATTTTTTAGATAATTTACGTTATTTAATTCAATTTGTAGATGCTCCTTATTATACAGATGAGAATGTAGAAAAAGAGAAGGGAATTATTGCGGAAGAGTTAAAAATGTATGCTGATTTGCCTGATGTACAGTTAGAAACTAAATTACGTGAAAATATCTATCATGTTCATCCTAGACGTATTGATATTGGTGGTACTGTGGATGAAGTATATAAGATTACGAAAGAGGATTTATATTTGTGTTACAATAATTTTTATAGTCCTAATAATATGTTTTTACTTGTTGTCGGTAATTTTCCTATGGAAGAAGCTATGAGTGTTATTCATCAAGAACTTGATAATCGTGAAAACTTACCTAAAGCTGAAATTACTTCTATTAAAGAGAAGAAGAGCGTTCGTAAAAAAGAAGAGAGCTTTACTGGAAATATTCAAGTTCCTAAGATTGGTATTGGATTAAAGATTGCTATTTCTGATTTAGGAGAGTATGATGATTTAGAACTTGATTTGTATTTAACAATGTTAACTACTATGTTATTTGGTGCTTCTTCTATTTTTAGAGAACATGCTCGTAGTGAGAAGTTATTGAATAATTTTTATAGTGATTGGGATAATACTGAGGAGTATAAAACGTTTTTGATTTTAGCATCTACAAATCATCCAGAAAGTTTGATTTCTGCTATTAAAGAAGAGTTATCTAAACATGAATTAGATGAGGCTATGTTTCAACGTATGAAAAAGGTTTGGATTGCTAACGAAGTAAAAATGGCTGATTATATTGATGCGACAGTTAATAATATTTATGATGATATGATTCGTTATCATAAAGTAATTCCTAATAAAGTAGATATTATTCGTCATATGAATATGAAAACCTTAGAAAAGATAGTTTCTCATATTGATTTTGATAATATTAGTGTTGTTAAAATGAGTCCTCAGGAAGAGGTATTATAAACTTGCTTATGCAAGTTTTTGTTTGAATTGACAAAAGTGGTATTTTGTAGTATAATATGCTAAACATTTAGGGGGTTGAACTTTATGAAAGGAAAATTGAAAATTAATAAAGGAGCTGTTGCTGCTCTTTTAGCAGGAACAATATTAGTTGGTAGTGCAGTAGGACATGCTATTTCTACTACAACAGATGAACAAGAAGGAGTTAGGGTAGAGAATGAAGTTGGTCATGACGATTTTATACCACTTCCTTTTCTTGCTGTTGATCATGAAGATTTTGTTGTTTTAGATGTCGGAAATCACAATTGGGATGGAGTTTTATTCCAAGATTATAAAATGAAATATTGTAATGATAATGATATTTCATTGGGTATTGTTATTTCTCCTGATACTAGTAGTGAAGCAGCTATTTTTGATGATGTAGAGTATGTCAAAGGATTACTTTCAGAGTATAATGTGTCTTTTCCGGTTTATTTAAATATTGATACGTTGATGGAAGATACTAGTTTGAGTCCGGATTTAATTACGAAGTATGCCAATGATTTTTTAAAGAAATGTGCTGATAATCATATTTATGTTGGTGTCTATGGTACAGATAGTAATTTATGTCGTTTTAAAGAACATACTGGTATCGATTCATACGATGCTTTTGTTATACAGGATCAAGAGAAGATTCAATATGATGGTACTTACTATGTTGTTAAAGATTTGGATGGTAATATTAAATCTAGTACAGATTTAGCTTTTAGTGTAGCACAAAATGGTAATAATACTACGAATGGTTTTGTATATGATAGTACTCATATTATTGCTGATGGTGAGACTATTTTGGATGTTGCGTTAGATTGTGGACTTAGTGTAGATGATTTGTTGGCTTTTAACAATATAAGTGAAAAAGATGCTGTCAGTGGAAAAGAAATAAGGATTCCTAATGTTGTATCTTCTACACCAGCTACAGAATTTGTTACTGTTCAAGAACCATTACGTGGAGCAGATTTATCTTATGCTCAGGGTACTGGTAGTGATTGGAATCAGTTATCTGAAAACTTTGACTTTTTGATTTTTAAAGTTTCTGAAGGTTTAAGTTTAGATGAGACATTTAATCATAATATACAAAATGCCAATACTTATGGTATTCCTGCAGGTGCTTATTGTTATAATGCTTATCATTTAAAGAATACAGATTCTATGGATGATTTCTTAAATAAACAACGACAGCAAGCAGATTTTGTTATTCAGAATCTAAAAGATAAAAAGATTGATTATCCAGTTTATTTAGATGTTGAATTGCCAAGTGGAGCTAGTTGGAATGAAATGTATAATTCTGAGTATATTAGTTCTATGCTTAATTTATGGGTAGAAAAAATGGAACAAGCTGGATATACACCAGGTCTTTATTGTAACCAGTCTGGTCTTGATTTTATTCAGTCTTCTGTTAACTATAATTTATCTGATCGACTAGAGTTATGGGTTGCTGGTGGAGATCAATATATGAGTGGAAAAGAAGATATTCCATTTGAAGATGTCCGTCCTTCTTCTATTTTAGAAGATAATGCTCATGTTGCGATGGCTCAGTCTACAGATAGTGCTGTTGGAGCTGGTGCTGGAAATGGTGCTGGTCACTTGGATATTAACTTTTCTGAGGTGGATTATGCTCAGTCTGATGGAAATGTTAGCAATGCTGATTTGCTAGCCATTAAAGAATTTACGCATCTTCCTTTGAAAGAAGTGGGAATTGGTGCTGCTGGCGTAGGTTTTGTTGTTGGTGCTGGTATTATTGGTGCCAAGATTAGAAAAAAGGGAAAAGAAAAAGCTAAGACGAAAGCGAAATCTCGATAATTGTAATTCTTGACAGATTATTTATTCAATTATATACTTTATATGAAGTTAAGCGATGAAGAGAAAAAGTAATTTATCCTCTTATTTTAGTGATGTTACCGGTTGGTGAAAGGTAATAATAATGATAAATGAAGCGCGTCTTGGAGCTTAAATCGCAGAAATAGCGTTAACGTTTTAAGTGCATAGAGAGTCTATGAAATAAGGTGGTACCGCGAGAAATCGTCCTTATTCATAGACTCTTTTATTTTTAAGGAGTGATTATATGAATATAAAAAATTATATTAAAGAAAAAGTAAAAGAAATTTTAAATCAAGATGTTGTAGTGGAAATACCGCCTAAAGATGACATGGGGGATTATAGTATACAGTGTGCTAATTATAGAACAGAAGAGTTAAAAACTCCTATGGATGTTGCAAAATATATTCAGGAGAAGTTTGTAGATGATAAGCATTATTTTAAAGATATAAAATTGATGGGTCCTTATATTAATTTTTATCTTAATTATGATATTGTTTCACGTTATGTTATTTCTACTATTGAGAAAGAAAAAAACTTTTATGGTTCTTCTCACGAAGGAGAAGGGGATTCTCTTTTAGTAGAGCATACTTCTATTAATCCTAATGCTGAACCTCATATTGGTAGATGTAGAAATAGTTTAATTGGTGATTTTTTATCTAATTTGTATCAATTTTTAGGTTATTCTGTAGAACGTCATTATTATATTAACGATTTGGGTAAAAAAATTGCATTACTTATTATTGGTATTGAGACTTATGGACTTTCTGATGATAGTTTTTCTTCTATTTTAGATGTTTATGTAAAGATTAGTAAAGATGCAAAAGAAGATGATTCTATTGATGAAAAAGCATTTCTTTATTTGGAAAAAGTGGAGTCTGGGGATAAAGAAATGATTCAAAAATTTAAAGATATTACGGATAAATGTGTTCAAGGACAACTAAAGATTTTTGCAGAATTAAATATTCATTTTGATATTTTTACTCATGAATCTGATTATGTTTATGATAGAAGTGGTATTGATACTGTATTGGAGAAATTAAAAGAAAAGGGTAGGTTGAAAGAGGACTCTTTGGGAAGATATTATGTTGATTTAACAGGATATGATATTCCTACAAAGGAGCCGGTCTTAGTATTAACAAGGTCTAATAAGACAACTTTATATCCAATGAAAGATATTTTATATACAATTTATAAAATGAAGAGAAATCCAAAACATAATTTTATTGTTTTAGGTGAAGATCAAGCTGTTTATATGCAACAGATTAGTGCTGTTTTAGATATTTTAGGATATTCTTCACCTAAACTAATTAGTTATTCTTATGTTCTATTAGATGGTGGTAAAATGAGTACTTCTGGTGGAACTGTTGTCTTGGTTACAGAGTTTATGAAAGCTGTAAAAGATAAGTTGGAAGAAAATTTAGCTAGTAGAGGAGAAGTAATTTCTTTTTCGGATTTACAAAAGCTATGTAATGCTAGTATTAAGTTTACGATGTTAAATGTTTCTAAGAATAAAATTGTTAATTTTAATTTAGAAAAGTCTACTAGTTTTACTGGAGAGTCAGGTATTTATATTTTATATAGTATTGTTAGAATCAATTCTATTTTAAAGAATGTTGGAGAAATCTCTACAAAAGATTTACAATTTATTTATCCTATTGAATATAAAATTATTCGTCAGTTGTATCAATTTCCTGATGTTATTCAAGAATTGTTACAGTCTTACGAACCAGCTCATTTAACAAAATATTTATTTAATTTGACTCAGTCATTTTCTAAGTTTTATGAACAAGTTAATATATTACATGAAGAAGATGATATCTTAAAAGCATCTAGAGTAAGACTTATTTGTGCCATTAAAACAGTCTTAGAAAATGGGCTTCATATTTTAGGTATTGATAGTATTGAGCATATGTAGTTATTTAGGAAAAGAGGAATGAATTATGAATGAAAATAATAAAAAGTGTTATGAAGTATTAGAAAAATTAGATTTACATCCTAGAGTTGTTACTCATGAAGCAATTTTAAACTATAAGATTGCTGAAAAGGTAGATAAAGAGCTTGGATTAACTGGTACAGAGACTAAGACTTTGTTTTTGAAGGGTAAAAAGAGTGGTAATCATTACTTGTTCATTACTCTTGCTAGTGAAAGAATGGATAGTAAGTTTTTAAAAAAATTATTGGGAGAGAAAATACAAATGGTAACCGGTGATGAAATGGTGGAATTAACCGGTATGATTCCTGGTTGTATGACATCTTTTGGATTACGAGATAATCTTATTCAAAAAGTTGTAGTTGATAATAAAATTAATGTTGAAGATAAGTTAATTCTGGCTTTTGGATCTGAGCATATGTCGGTTGAAATGACACCTGATGATTTAAAACAAATCTTAGATTATGAATATGGAGATTCAGTTGTTTATGTAGATGTTGTTGAAAATGGATAGATGATAATATCTATCTTTTTTTGTGCTATAATGGAATAGAAGAGGTGGTATTTGTGAAGAAGGTTGCAATTATTGGAGCTGGTGCTAGTGGTCTTGTCTGTAGTATTACTGCTGCTTGTCGTGATGTAGAAGTAGTATTGTTTGATAAGAATTCTTTTGCTGGTAAAAAACTTTTAGCAACGGGAAATGGTCGTTGTAACTATTGGAATAGTGATCAAGATTTATCTCATTATCACAGTAGTGAAAAAGAAAATCTACCTTTTATTATTACAGATGATATTAAAAATGAAGTTTTACCTTTTTTTGAATCTATCGGTGTTGTGCCAATTATTCGAAATGGTTATTATTATCCTCTTTCTAATCAGGCAATTAGTATTCAGAATTTGTTACAAGAGGAAGCTCAAAGAAGAGGCGTTATTTTTGCTTTTGATACAGAGGTAATAAACGCCTGGAAAGAAGGGGAACAGTTTGTTATTGAAACGA